>JAYUAP010000001.1:0-14525 GCA_043741255.1 Candidatus Saccharimonadota bacterium
CAATATCAAACCATTGTCCGGCCAACCTAGGGTCAAAATACTGACTGGTTTGTTGGTCGAATGGTAAGGAAGTATTTTCAAGTCTGTATAAGGGGACCAACTCAGGGCTTTTCATTAATTTATTATACCATAAAAAGCAATCTTAATAAAGAATACTCCTAAAACAAGTATACTAAGCCCCAGTCTCCGCGACACTTTAGTCGTTTAGAATTGGGGGTATGTGTATGAAGAAACATTTAACTAAACACCAGGTGCTAGCCTACAGACGTAGGGTGTTAGCTGATGCAGATAAATTAGGTGTAACTGAAGTTGCCAGAAGATATGGTGTGTACCGTAGTACTATCTATCGCTGGAGAGACGAGATCACCCCACAGAAGCCAGGTCCAATAAGTAAAGTATTCTGGCAAACAGACGAAGAGATTGAAGTGCTAGTTCTTCAGCTACGCCTCAGCACCAACTACGGCCCTAAACGACTCAAAGACGAACTGTCTGACTACGGTATACTCGTAGGCGAAAAAGCTATCCGTGGTGTTATTGAGGATGCGGATCTTGTTAATAAGCAGCGCAAACCTAGGAAGAAAAGTACTCAGCCATTCTATGCCCCATATCCTGGCTACAGACTGCAGGTAGATACTAAAGCAGTACCAAATGATGGGGATAAACGTAGAAGTCGCAGACAGCAGTTTACCGCTATAGATATTGTTTCTAAGGTCCGTTACTTGAAGGTAATGGACGGATTGTCTAATGGCACTTCAATAGCGTTCATCAAAGAGGCGTTAGCCTTCTTTGCAGAGATCGGTATTAAGATTGAATGCGTACAAACAGACAACCATTCTACATTCACTAACTTATTCTCTGGCGGTAACAAGAAATCTGACCATGAAATTCGGCGGGTACACCCACTGACGCTGTTCTTAATTGGTAGAGGCATAGAACATAAGCTATCCAGACCGGGTACGCCACAGCATAACGGTTTCGTTGAACGAAGCCATCGCACAGACGAAGAAGAGTTTTACAGAGTCACAAAGACGGCAGGCGTAAACATATCTATCCTGCAAGACAAAATGAGCCAGTGGCAAGATGAATACAACAACACCAGGAGACACTCAAGCTGCAATAACCTGCCGCCAATAGAGTTCTTCAACACCATTTGGCAGCCAAGGTTAGCTCATGTGTAAGTGTCGTGACAATTGGGGCTTAGTACATGGAGATACTTGAACAGAGCTAAACAATAAAAAAACCGAAGCAAATTTCGGATTTTTTATTTGGTGACCCCTGCGGGATTCGAACCCGCGATCTTCTGGATGAGAACCAGATATCCTAACCACTAGACGAAGGGGCCATAAATAAGGATGTGACTATAAACAGCTATGCAATTTACTCTTTAAGTTCCTAGTCAGTTTGATATTAATCAAACAGATTGTAACTTCGAGGGTAATTATAGCAACTACAGATAAGTTTTCACAATTTCTATTTTCAGATTTTTCTCTGTTAGCGTATAATTCCATTTAAGTATGCATAAGCAAAATGTGGGCAAAAAAACTATTGAGCGTGACAAGAGATAAAAATGGGTTTATTCGGTAAAAATAGTCAAAGAGATATTTCGCAAGTAGCCCAGCTTAGCGGCGCCCTAAAAAACAAAGAAGCTTTATCTGAAATTTTGATTCAGTCCATCAGCGACGGAATCATTGCAACCGATACTACCGGCAAGATTATCCTAATTAACACAGCCGCTGGATTATTAACTGAATGGTCCGTGGACGAGGCCTTAAACATCGATTCTAGGCTGGTTTTAAAACTGGTAGCCGATGAAAAAAGTGGTAATACTATCCCAGACACAGAGCACCCATTCACGAATGTATTGCAAAACCGTAAGGCTTTTAGCCAAACCATGTTGTTAGTTAGCAGGAACAACAAACGAACATATGTATCTTTAGCCATATCACCGGTACTTTTGCCTAAAAACGATGAGCTTGTTGGCATTGTAGCTGTCTTGCGTGACGTCAACGCCGAGAAGTCCCAGGAACAACGTAGTGCTGACTTTATCAGCACAGCCAGTCACGAGATGCGCACGCCAGTAGCCGCCATCGAAGGCTACTTAGCCCTAGCTTTAAATGACAAAGTTAGCCAGGTGGACCCTAGAGCCCGTGAATACCTAGAAAAGGCCCACGCCAGCACCCAGAACCTGGGCAAACTGTTCCAGGACCTGTTAACCAGTGCCAAGGCAGAGGACGGCCGTTTAACCAGCCACCCCATCGTGACAGAAATGAACAGCTTCCTGGAACAACTTACAGAAGACGTGAGGTTTAGTGCTGAAAAGAAAGGTCTAAGTGTCGAATTCGTCCACGGGACTGCCACCGAAGGCACAACCGTAACCAATGCAGGTGGTGGTGACGTCGGCAAGACCATAGCGCCATTATATTACGCATCTGTTGACCCAGACCGTCTGCGCGAAGTCATCTCTAACGTCTTTGACAACGCCGTAAAATACACCGAAAATGGCAAAATTAAGGTAGGCATAACTGGCGACGCCAACCTAGTACAGATACATATAGCAGATACTGGCGCAGGTATCCCTAAAGACGATTTGCCACATTTATTCCAGAAGTTCTACCGTGTCGATAACTCTGCTACCCGGTCTATCGGCGGAACAGGCCTGGGACTGTTTATTTGCGGGGCAATAGTTGCACTATATAACGGAACTATATGGGCCGAAAGTAAGGTAGGTGAGGGTAGTACCTTCTACATAAATCTACCAAGGTTATCGTCGCAACAAGCTGCCCATTTACAGTCACAGGAGAAAGCGACGCCACAAATATAAGCAACCAGAGGTGCGATGACACAGTTTGTGTACCATAAGCAAAAGCATAATGATATACTTAAAAGATATAGAATAAACAAACTTCATTAATCAAGGGAACTAAAATACTATGGCAAAAATAATGCTGGTCGAGGATGACAATAATCTTCGAGAAATCTACGGGGCAAGACTTCTGGCTGAGGGTCACGAAATTGTAACAGCAAAAGACGGTGAAGAAGCCTTAGCCATAGCCGTAAAAGAAAAGCCAGAACTTATCATATCTGATGTTATGATGCCCAAAATTAGCGGTTTTGACATGCTAGACATCCTGCGCAACGCTCCAGAAACCAAATTTACCAAAGTTATTATGATGACCGCGCTGTCCCAGACAGAAGACAAAGCCAGGGCCGCCACTCTTGGTGCTGACCGCTACCTTGTAAAGTCACAAGTAACACTAGAAGACGTCGCCAGAGTAGTCCGTGAGGTCCTAGAGGGGAAAACCGAACCTACCATCGCTCCAACGGGAGCCGTGATTATAGATGTACCCGAAACAACTCCGATATCAACTGAAGAAACACCTGTTGAAACATCTGCCGTAGAAGAACCATCAGCGGTTCCGGCACCAGAACTAAACAGCGAACCTACAGTAGAAACAACAGCCCCAGAAGAACCCGTAACCAACCCAGAGCCAGTTGAAACTCCAGCAGCATTTGCCATTGCAGAGCCGACTCCGGAAATTACGCCCGTAACCGAACCAGCCCCTCCGGTTGCGCCTTCTTCAACATTCGAAACTTCAATCGCCACACCAATCAGCGTAACTGTGCCTGATGCGACTCCAGCTCCCACTGTAGTTACTGCAGACGTAACTGAAACACCAGAAGAAGATACACCCCCTACGCCTCAAATTAATGTTGAACTGCCGTCATTAGAACCCAAGGCCGAAGAAGATCCAGTCAATACAGCTACACTAGTAGCCCAAACGCCTGAAGCTACAGAATCTTCAGAAGAAAATGCCAATATCGGTCCAAACCTTATGCAAGCCCTGCAAGATGAAGGCGCCAAGCCAGAAAACGAACCAAATAGCGTTGGGCCAAACGTCACAAACGGTTCAGAACCCAGCGTAATTACGCCAACTCAGCCAACAGCCTCAGAAGTATCAACAGAAGAAATAACGCCAGTCGAAGCTGAAGTCGAAACAACCGACGTAACTAGCGAAGGAGCCATAAAAAAGGGCATCATCCAGCCCATAAATGATATTTCAACCGGACCAGACCTAAAAGCACTACTCGACAAAGAAGATGCTAAAAACCCAGTAGAAATGCCACCGGCCAACACAGTAATTACTCCCGTAGGCTCCACGTCTACTGAAGCTAGTGGTGCGCCGGCCGTAGCACCAGCTCCACCAACCGAACATGACATTATCTCTTTGTAGTAAAATGTTTCTGTGAGATTAAACAAATTTTTAAGTTTGCACACCAGCCTAAGCCGACGCTCGGCAGATAAAGCTATAGCCGATGGCAGAATTATTATTAATGAACATCCAGCAAACTTAGGTGACCAAGTCGGTCAGGGCGACGTAGTATTTTTAGATGCTCAAAAAATTAACTCAGGTGCAACAGAGTTAAAAACAATAGTTTTAAATAAACCCACTGGGTATGTGTGTAGTAAAAACGGACAGGGCAATAAAACTGTATATGAGCTTCTACCTGAAGAATATCAGCACCTAAACTGCGTTGGCAGGCTAGATAAAGACTCCTCTGGTCTGTTGTTACTAACTAATAATGGTGATTTAGCTAACCAACTGACACACCCCCGCCACCAAAAAATTAAGCTCTATGTGATATCCCTAGATAAACCACTCCAGCCACTGCATCAACAGATGATTAGCGACTATGGCATAAATCTTGAAGACGGTAACAGTAGGTTAATACTTGAAAAACTAGATAATGCTAGTAGCTTTCGCGTCACAATGCACGAGGGACGCAACCGTCAAATCCGTAGAACTTTCAGCGCACTCGGCTACGGAGTTAAGGCCCTGCACCGCACCAATTTTGGCGACTACAGCCTTAGTACGCTAAAACCAGGTAACTACACCCTAGTTGACTAAACTTTTTCCCACTCTATGTGGTCTGGGATATGACCGACGCGGCTTAAAACCATGAGTCCGTTGTCTGCAACGTTATAACCATAATTTGAGACATCTGTTTTAGGAACAATAAACATATGACCTATGGCCTTGTTTTGGTCTGGCATTTCGCTTTCTTGGGCAGTGACAAACCTTGCCAAATCAGAAATCTTCCTCTCGCGAACTGAAAGTCCGGAGTTAAAAAACCGCGTTTCTCTGTAGCCATTACCGTTATCTTGTGTAGAACTCTCGTGAGTTTTAACGGCCTTACCTATGGCCTGAAGAGATGTGTGTAGGCTTTTTCTAGCTAAACTAGGCTGTCTAATACTGAGTAGTGTCCCTACAGCTAGGTCTGTAGTGTCATTTATATCGGTTTGGTCCAAAGATTCTAAAACGCCAACTCCTTCGATAATGCCCAGTGGTTCATCTACCACTAAAAGCGTCACAAAACCAATGTTTTTAGCAAGAATTGGCCGGATTATTTCCCAGCGCCTTTCATCTTTGGCGCGTTGCTCCATTGCCTTATTCATAAAATGCTCGTAATCACGTGCTTGACTAGTTCCATATGCCCTACTTTCTGGACCAAGTATATATCTAGTCAATTTTGTTTCTAGACTTTCTTTGTATGTACTCCTCACTTGTTACCTTCTTTTAGCCGATAGTTTAGGAGATGGCTTTAATTGCACCCACACAGGAGTACTAACAACTCTGTTTTCTGCAAAGTCAACTTTTCTTTGGACACTCAAGACATATGCACCTAGCTTGGCAGGTTCTGCTTTGGCCGTGTCTATTTCCATACGTTTAAGTTGAAGCTCAGAGCAAATGAGCAACAAACCTTTCGATTTGTCACGTACTATGCCCCTTGCAAAAGCATATCTACCGACAGTTTGTGGCTCAAAAACTTCTTCGTTGCGAAGATTAACTAGCTCAAATCTTTCAATATTATTGCCAGCGTAACCGTAACCAACTCTAACGAATTCGTTCATGTTTTGGTATCTTTGGTCAGTTCCTCGCTCAGTTCGTTTACCAATCATAGAACAGATGTTCCACTGATTCACTTCTGGATTAATAGCACCGCTTTTAAAATCTCTCATGAGTTCAGAGGCATTAAATCGAGCTTCGTTAGGTGTTGCCTCTGGGAAAACAATAAACCTATCAATCATTGCATAATTCATGCGTTTTACATCTATCGTGGAGGCAGGGGGCATAGTTAATTTTCCTATTCAACAATCACAATGTTATATTTTTGTTATTATAACACTAAAGTTACTAGTTTTCAAACGTATCTGTGGTATAATTAAGACAGATGGGCAAACAAAAAGTTCCTATACTTGCGATAGTAGGCAGAGCCAATGTTGGTAAATCTAGCCTTTTTAATGCCGTCCTTGAGCGTAGGGAAGCAATCGTAGCCAATGAACCAGGCACAACCCGTGATAGTATCATGGCCAAAGCCGAGTTAGAAACAAAAACCGGCACCCAAAACTTCTGGGTTGTTGATACAGCAGGTTTAAAAGATGCTAAAGATGATTTTGAATTTACGATCCAAGAGCAAATAGCACAGGCCACCGATAGCGCTGATTTTATCGTTGTGATGGCAGAAGCTAACACCGTTATCACAGAGGACGACCGCAAAGTCGCCAAAATGGCCTTAAAGTCTAAAAAACCAGTTATTTTAATCATAAATAAAGCCGACAAAGCCCATGGTAAAAACCTGGACCACTTCCAGAGATTAGGCATTAAACCTATCTTTGCTACAAGTGTTACTCAAAACAATGGTATCGACGACTTTCTAGAATATTTAGCCGAAGTTTTGCCTAAAGCCAGTATTAAGGAAGACGATGACCGTATCCGACTGGCACTTCTGGGAAGACCCAATGTAGGCAAATCTGCACTATTTAATGCTTTATCTAAAAAACAACAGGCCATCGTCGCTGACAGGGCAGGCACCACCCGCGACATCAACCGCAACGTCATAAAATACCAAGGCCGGGAAATAGAACTCCTAGACACCGCTGGTATACGCCGTAACGGCAAAATCGAGCCAGGTATAGAAAAATTTAGCGTTATACGGAGTCTATCCGCCATAGAACAGGCTGACATTTGCTTACTATTGATTGATGCCAATGACTTAAGCGTACAGCTAGACCAAAAAATAGCCGGCATGATAAAAGAAGCCGGCAAGGGTCTGATTCTGGTAATCAGCAAGTGGGACACCGTTGACAAGGACCCGTTTACGCGCGACGCTATGGCTCCTAGGATAGCTCATGAATTTGATTTTGTGCCATGGGCACCACTAATTTTTACTAGTAGCATAACGGGACAGAACGTCACCAAGATTTTTGATTTGGTTCTACAAATCATGACCGAACGTGGCAAAAGGATCAAAACAACTGAACTCAACAAATGGCTAAGACGCGTAACCGACCGCCATCCACCGGCAGGACTAAAGAACCGCTCACCCAAACTCAACTACATTACTCAGGAAACCGACAACGATATCCCGGCCTTCAAAGTCTTTGGGTCACACACCAAGTTCCTCCACTGGAGTTATAAACGTCATATGGACCGCAAAATTCGCGAAGAATACGGCTATCAAGGTACTCCTGTGCAGTTTTGGTTCATAGAAAAGCATGTTACCCATAAACACGGAGTTAGTCCCACCAAAGAAGAAAAAAGAGTAGAATAAGTTTATGGGATTATTCCAACGAAACATTTTTGCTGAGGACACGCCACTATATGAAATCGTTGATAAACGACAAGTTAATGCTAGTTCTTTAACTGACAGAACACTTTTAATAGTCGGGCTTGGTAATCCGGGTAAAGAATACGCTTTAACTCGTCATAACCTTGGTTTTTCTGCACTAGATAACTATGCTAAAAACAATAAATTTGAACCATGGAAGACAAAAAAAGATTTAAACTGCGAAATTTCTACTAAAATAATTGGTTCTAGCAGAGTAATCATCATGAAACCCACTACATTTATGAATGAAAGCGGACAGGCTGTCCAGGCTGTCCAAAAATTCTATAAACTCATCAACAACGACACAGTAGTCGTATATGACGAACTTGCTCAAAAATTTGGTAAAATCAGGTCCCGTACTGGCGGTGGCTCAGCCGGACACAACGGCATAAAATCACTTATACAGCACTGTGGAGACGACTTTTACCGTATCCGCGTCGGGATTAGCAATAGCCTATCGGACAAAGCCAAATCAGAAGATTTTGTACTAGGCAAATTCACCAAAAAAGAGGCGGAAGATTTGCCTAAAATTTACGCTGAAATCAATAGTATGCTTATAGATTTCGTCGGTCTAGGTGCTCTCATACCCGAAACCCGCGAAATATAAAAACTTACCACTTAAATGCTTTTTTTACTTCTGCCTCGTTATAATCATTTGTTAATAAAAAATCTACTATGCTACCGACGGTGTATTTGTTGAGTTTTTTGTGACGAGGAATTGTTGTCTTTCGATTCGTGTTAGGGCAGGTCGCAACATCGTGATTCTTGGCATGTTTATAATCCAGACCAAGGCCAATAAGTCCACGCTTAATGATTGCCTGGCGTTCTGGCCTGTCATAATCTCCCATTAACTAAGCCTTTATAAGAGAAAATTTTTTGTTTAAGAATTTTTTTGGAATTTCTAATTTCATTTCTTCGCGCACATCTTCGGGGGGTAAGAAATAGCCCATTTCATCTCGATAAACTTCTGGGATATCCAAAAAATCATACATCGCCGAATTAACCATTCCTATTAATTCACGACCTGTGTGTGCCTGAGTAATCACATTATCTTCTTTGAAGTTAGTCAGTTGAGCAAAGTAGCCATCGTCTGCTTGTTTTATAACTACTTCGATGCCATCAGGTTTTTTCCATAGCAAAGCTCTAAACTCTATTGGGTCATACTTTGACCTAGAAGAGAAATTAAAGATATTCATAAGCATATTGTACCATTTTTTTATATTTATGTAAAACGTGAGGTTTCAGAACTTAATTTAAGTATAACATAAGCTTTTTTATAAAAAAAAGTCTCCAGAGGGCGAGAACAGCAAGTGGCAGTTTGCGGGGGAGTCAGCTCTTCAAAACTGGCTTTGAAAAATGTTGTGACAGGGTCGCCGAAGGTGACTTGGCACAAAAAAAGAGTCTCCAGAGGGGGTGGGCACCGCTGGAGACTCATTACACCCTTCAACCCACCTTGAAGGCCTCCCGCCGATTGGCGGGCCCACTCATAGGTATGTCCGTCGTATCCACTACAGCTCAATTAAAACGAGGAGGGAACGCGGGGTTAAAGGGATTAGTGTGTTCCGAACCGTTTTACATATAAATATATAAATGGGTATACTAAGTGGAGGGTAACTACTTAGAAACTTCGTTTCGGAACAATCTAACATTGGGGGGTATGGAAGGTACATAGGGATTGGGAATATCCCAAAACCTACAGATTGACATTTTAGCAAATTTCTTACGTTATGTCAATACTTTTTCACTATTTTGTTATTTATGCAAGAATATAATACTATAGACATAAGCACTTCTAGTCTACCTGATATAATTAACCAACTTCGTCAGCCACCGACCAGACTAACGGGCAAAGGTAACAAACATCTACTTAACACCGGTATTAGAGTAGGGGTAGTCGGTGCCCGCAAATTCACGCCATATGGCAGAGAAGTTACTGAAGATATCGCCTCGTCTCTGGGCAAGGCCGGTGTAACGGTGGTCAGTGGACTGGCACTCGGCGTAGACAGCATAGCTCATAAAGCGTGCTTAGACGCCGGGGGCAAGACTATTGCGGTGCTACCATCAGGACTCGATAAAATATACCCAGCTAACCACTATCAACTATCTAGGCAAATTTTAGAAAAAGACGGCTTACTAATCAGCGAATACGAAGTTAGCCATCTACCTATGCGCCACGATTTTATTAGCGCAACCGAATAATCGCTGGACTTAGTGACGTTTTAATCGTCACAGAGGCTGCAGTAGCTAGCGGAAGTCTACATACTGCTGGTTTTGCTTTAGAACTAGGCATCACAGTAATGGCCATACCTGGCAACATCACCAGCCTATACAGCGCCGGATGCAACCAGCTAATCCAAAACGGTGCCTTTCCAATTTTCAGTCCTCAGAATATTTTGGACCACTTAGGAATAACTCAAAAAGACAGCGTAAAATACCTGCCAGAGAACCTAGCAGAAGCCAAGATTCTAGATAATATTTCCATTAAACCAGCTAATACCCAGGCCTTGATGGAAGCGACCCAGCTTTCGCCGAGCGAACTTCAAACTCAGCTAACTCTGCTAGAAATAAAAGGTGTAGTAGAAATCCAAAACGGCCTCTGGCGCGTTAAATAAAAGTTTGCAAAAAGTCTGGTAGTGCATTAGGGTAGATGTTTGTAATACATAGTAATAAGATATACTTAAACGTAACCAATATTTATGCATAAAAACCTCGTAATAGTAGAGAGCCCTGCTAAAGCCAAGACGATAGAGAAGTATCTTGGGTCTGACTACATTGTAAAAAGTAGCTTTGGACACATTCGTGATTTGCCAAAAAAGGGTCTAAGTATAGATAAAGAAAAGAATTTTGAGCCCAGCTACGAGATTTCTGAAGACAAAAAGAAAGTCGTAGCCGAGCTCAAAAAACTAGCTAAGACCGCTGAGGTGTGGCTAGCATCCGATGAAGACCGTGAAGGAGAAGCCATAGCTTGGCATTTGTGTCACGCCCTGGGCCTAGAACCGGCCAAAACCAAACGCATAGTCTTTCACGAAATCACTAAACCAGCCATAGAAAACGCCGTAAAAAACCCTCGGGTTGTAGATATTAACTTAGTCGACGCCCAACAAGCTAGGCGAGTGCTAGACCGACTAGTAGGCTACGAACTTTCGCCAGTATTATGGAAAAAGGTCCAAGCAGGCCTCAGCGCCGGACGTGTCCAGTCTGTTGCGGTACGTTTAATTGTGGAGCGCGAGCGCGAGATTGAAAACTTCAAGTCCAGTTCTAAATTTAAAGTTTATGGACACTTTGACGTAAATGGCGAAATTTTAAGAGCCGAACTTACAAAGCCACTTTCAACCGAAGATGAAGTCAAAGACTTCTTAAATTCTGTAATAGGTTCTAGCTACACCGTAGAAGAACTCAGCAAAAAACCCGGTACTCGTAACCCAAGTGCGCCATTCACAACTAGTAGTTTGCAACAAGAAGCGTCAACCAAACTTGGCTTTTCTGTTAAGCAAACAATGACCCTAGCCCAGAGATTATATGAGAATGGCCACATCACGTACATGCGTACAGACAGCACCAACCTATCAGAGACATCACTCAACGCTGCCCAAGTATTTATAAGTAAAGAATACGGCCAAAAATATTACGAAAAACGGATTTATAAGACCAAAAACAGCTCCGCACAGGAAGCTCACGAGGCAATTCGGCCAACTGATTTTTACATCCAAATCGCTGGCGACGACGAACTACAAAAGAAGTTATACCAGCTAATTTGGCGCAGGACTCTGGCTAGCCAAATGTCTAGTGCCCAGATTGAACGCAGTGAAATTGTTATCAATATCAGTAAATCTGACAAAAAACTTGCCTCTAAGGGCGAGATTTTAACCTTTGATGGCTATCTAAAGGTTTACGGTGGTGGAAAAGACGACACCATACTACCTAACGTGAGCAGAGGCCAAAACCTGCCGTTAGACCACATTAGGGCTCTAGAAGTCTTTGACAAGCCCCCAGCTAGGTTTTCTGAGGCATCTTTGGTCCGTAGACTAGAAGAACTAGGGATTGGACGTCCGAGTACATACGCACCGACCATTTCTACAGTACTGGCTCGTGGCTACGTAGAAAAAAGTGACAGTGAAGGCGTCGAGCGAAAACTGCGCAACATCGTCCTAAAAAGCGACAAGATTTCCGGCGAAGAAACATCTGAAGTTACGGGGGTAGAACGCTCCAAACTTTTCCCAACCCACTTAGCAGACATTACTACTGACTTTTTAGTAGAACATTTTACATCTATCGTTGATTATGACTTCACGGCTAATGCCGAGAAAGACCTGGACAAAATAGCCGACGGTGAACGTGTCTGGCAAGACGTAATAAAAGATTTTTATAAAGATTTTGCCCCACTAGTAGAGAAGTCGGCCGATGTTAGCCGGGCCGAAACTTCCAAAGCCCGAATTCTAGGTGATGACCCTAAAACCGGCAAAGTAATCTTTGCCCGCTACGGTAAATATGGCCCAATGCTACAAAAAGGCGAGACTGAAAGTGAGGACAAACCTGCGTTTGCACCACTGCCTGAAGGCTCAACCATAAAGACAGTGACCTTCGAACAAGCGCTAGAGATGTTCAAATTACCGCGTGAAGTCGGCAAAACACCAGACGGCAAACCAATGATGACTAACATCGGTAGATTTGGTCCATATGTACAGGTAGATAAACTATATGTATCCATAAAACCTCACGACCCTTTGACCATTACCTACGACGAGGCATTAGAGTTTTATAACAAAAAACTAGAACAAGAAGCCAATAAATACATCGTTCAGTTTAAAAGTGGCATATCGATTGTAAACGGGCCTTACGGACCGTACGTAACGGACGGCAAAAAGAACGCTCGTATATCTAAAAATACAGACCCTAAATCTATAGACGAAAAAACGGCCAAAGCTCTGTTAGAAAAGACTCCAATACGTAAAAAACGGACTATCCGACGCAAAAAATAACCTTGTTTGATACATCTATAAAATACAAAGCAAAAAATTCATACTCTTAGCGCATATAATGGCATGTAGTCTTATTTTGTGTTAATATATATGTGTATTTGTACTTTTGCCTTTAAGGGTGTGTAGGGACTAAAATCTAGTCAAAAAACGTAATTAAAATAATAAAGTTGACTTTGACAGTTTTAAGTTGTATAATTATATTAAATTAACTTATTGACTTATTAGGAAGAAGAGGCCATGACTCAGAAAGACATAGAAAAACTGACCAAGCAGATTTTGAGCTCTGTTGACCGCGAACGTGAACGTGAAATTATTTCTCGCCGATATGGTCTATACGACCGCAAAGAAACCCTAGAGCAAATAGGGGAACTACTGGGCATCACACGTGAGCGGGTACGTCAGCTTGAAAAGGCTACTATGACTCGTCTTAAGTTCAACGCCGAGGCAGGGGAGATAGAAGGTCTAAAAGAGTTTGAGGTCCAAATAATCGAAACCCTAAAATCACTAGGCAATATTGCTAGAGTATCTAAACTTTCTGATAAATTAACGGGGGAGACAAGCAACAAAATCGAACAAAGTCGCTTGAGTTTTATCGGCGACCTTTCACCTAAATTAAGTGTTATTAGCGATAACGACCACTTCTTCCAGTCAATCGCAATCGCAGAAGCACACAGCGTTGATAAAATCACCGAGCAAGTTAATGCCGTTGTTGAAGCCCTTAAAAAAATTGGCAAACCAGCCGACGCCGAAACACTCATGACTCACACAAAGCACAAAGACCCTCTATTCGTCGAAGCTTTGTCCTCTACCTCTAAGAATCTAGCGACCCTTAACCAAAAATGGGGTCTAATCAAGTGGCCGACTGTTAATCCTAAGAATATTCGCGACAAAATCTACGTTATTTTGCAACAGCACGGCAAGCACATGCACTTCAGTGAAATCGCCGACGCAATAAAAGGCTCTGATTTTAAGCGTAAAGACGTAACCACTCAGGCTATCCATAACGAACTTATCAAAGACAAGCGCTTTGTATTAATTGGTCGTGGAATCTACGCTTTGAAAGAATGGGGCTACAAAAAAGGCACAGTTGCAGACATCATCTCACAGGTACTAAAAGACGCCGGTGAACCATTGCACCGCGATGAAATCGTTAAGCGTGTTCTAAAGAGTCGTTATGTCAAAGAAACAACAATTTTGTTAAACTTGCAAGGTAAAGACCAGTTTAAGCGTGTTAGCAAAGCTACTTACACACTGAATCAGGACTAATAAATAACCGCTTTCAATAAAGACTAATTAACAAATGGCACAATTTGATATCAACCCCGAACTTTATGGCTTTGGACCATCGCAAATTACTTTTCTATTAGAAGGAGATGCATTAACGGCGTCTTGTGATGAAGTTTTTATTGTTGAATACCCAGGACAAGAGAAATTTAATCATATCATCGTACCAGAAGAGGACCACGAAGAGGGAAACACCATTATCTTTGAGCCTGGGGTAATAGAAAAAGTAAAAAGTTTAGGCACAGTTGCCATACTAGAATGCGATATGCCCCGCACAGAAATTATGTTGGCAAAAATTGAGCATGACAGAAATTATACAAATAACGAACAGGATAATTAGACTTGGGTTACTGCACATGGTGGTTGATATAAATCACTATACATATCAAAACAGCGGGCGAGAGTAAAAATAAAAAAATATTTTTTCGCAAAATATTGAAGAGCTGTGCAGAGCAGAATAGAAGTGGTACAAAGGCCCAAAACCAAACATAGATATAACGTCGCACAATGTATATTTTACGACTTTGATATAGTAATTAAAGATGACTAATGTTATGGCTCTTCTACAGGGGAGGACACCTGGGTTTTGGGCTA
>JAYUAP010000002.1:0-2723 GCA_043741255.1 Candidatus Saccharimonadota bacterium
CGACTTTTTTTACGCCTTGGACGGTTTCATAATAAACAACACCGCCGATTGCTTCGGTAGTCTCCAAAATCCCATCCCTTACGAGTTTGTTTAATTGAAAAGTTCTGTTAGCCACTATAGTTCTCCCCAATTTTTCCCATAACTTATGTCAACTTTGAGGTTAACCGGTAATTTATATATGTTTTCCATGGTATCTTTGAGAATATCGCTATACTTTTTAACGTCTTTTTCGGGGCATTCTAGCAGGATGCTGTCGTGGATTTGGAGTAGCATTTTGCAACCGTCAGTAATTTTCTCGTCAATCTTTACCATAGCAAGTTTGGTTAAATCAGCAGCTGTACCTTGAAGAGGCATATTAACGGCGGCCCGGAAGGCTCCTTCGCGCACCATAAAATTAGCGCTTTTCACATCTGGGCTGGGTCGCCGACGACCTAGCAAAGTCTCCACGTAACCCTTTTTATCAGCCATATCGCGAGTATTTTTTATATACTCTTTTAGCTTCGGCCTAACCTCAAAATATTTATCAATAAAGTCTTTTGCTTGTTTGAAAGTCATGCCAGTACCTTCGGCTAGACCATGTGGGCCCTGCCCATACAAAATGCCGAAGTTAACAGCTTTTGCTTCGTATCTTTGCTGTTTTGTAACTTCTTCTGGCTTAATCCCCAGCACAGAAGCTGCCGTTAATGTATGGATATCTTCATCTTTGTTAAAAGTATCTATCATTTCTTTGTCGCTAGCTAAAACAGCCGCTAAGCGTAGTTCAAACTGGCTATAATCGGCGCTAACTAACACATTACCAGGGTCAGTCTCAAAAGCAGTGCGAATGTGCTTGCCTAGCTCGGTACGTACTGGAATATTCTGCAAATTGGGGTCTAAGCTACTCAGTCTGCCTGTTTGCGCTGTGGTCATATTAAAAGTTGTGTGCAGACGGCTGTTTTCGTCTACCATTTCTGGCAATGTATCAACATATGTGTTCTTTAGTTTAGTAACTTCACGGTACTGACTGATTAAATCAATTATTGGGTGTTGGCCCCGCAATTTTGCTAGCTCGCTGGCAGCAGTAGAATAGCCGGTTTTACCTTTTTTAATAAAATCGGTTGGCAAATTCAATTTACTGAACAAAATTTCGGCTAGTTGTGACGGTGAAGCGATGTTGAATTCTTGGTCGGCATGTCCATAAATAGTTTGCTGAAGGTCAGAAATAGTGTCTTCTAGCTGGACCGCAAATTTCTTCAGATAGCCACCGTTGAGTTTAATGCCGTGGTATTCCATCTTGGCTAGTACAGAAATAACTGGGAATTCTACCTGATTAGCTAAATTAATTATGCCGGTTAATTCACTCATTTGTTCGGCCTGCAAATTATGAAGGCCGACAGTAACCGCGATAATTTCTGGAATGTGCATAATTAGCTCTTCGTCAGATAAATTATCAAACTCAACCGCCTCTACGTAACCTAAATCAAATCTAGCCAGTTCCGTCAGGCTTAGGTCTTTGCGCAAACTATTTATTAAAAACGCTCCGATTAAAACGTCGTGTTCAACTTTAGGCAGTCTAATGCCTAGTTCTAGCAAAATTTTAAAGGTGTTTTTTATGTCATGCCCTACAACCATTGCATCTGACAAACCAGAATTTTTTAAAACTTCGGTGACTTTTTCTGTGCCAAGAGATTTTATATCAAGGGTGTATACTTTTTTTGCATCAGCATCTGTAGTTAACGAAAGCAAAGCCGGCAAACGGCCGTGCTTTCCCGCACTCCGGCCATGCATATAAACAACCATTCTTTTTTCAAACTTAATATTGGCTAATTTCTCTACATTAGTTTTAGCGTTTATATAAATATTTTCTGGAACTTTTAGTTTTACATCGACAGAACTTGAATGAATAATTTTTTCTGGGTCGACTTTCATGATTTCTGGTAGTTGACGGACTAAACTTCGGAATTCAAGCTTAGTAAGCACTTCCATAACCTTGTTTGGGTCGCATTTACTGCCGTCCATTTCGTTTACATCAAGTTTGATTGGCGCGTCCACCCAAATTTCTGCTAATTTTTTGCTCAGATAGGCAGATTCTTTGCCTTCCACCAGTTTTTTATGTGTTCCGCCAGAAATTAGGTCGATATTTTCATATACGCCGTCTAGAGTTTTGTGCTCTTTCAGCAGAGCAGTCGCTCCCTTCTCGCCTATACCTGGGACTCCCGGGATATTGTCAGAACTATCGCCTTTTAGGGCTTTTAAGTCCAGGAATTGTTCGGGCGTAATTTCATATTTTTCTGTAAAACTTTCAACATGATATTCTTCTATATTACTCAAACCTTTTTTGAGAGCAAAAACTTTTACATGTCCATTCACCAGCTGTAGCATATCCAGGTCAGACGTTACTAAAATTGTCTCGATATTTTGCTCTTTAGCCTGCACAGCTAGTGCACCCATAATGTCGTCTGCCTCGTAATCGTCTAATTCATATAAAGGCCATCCGAAAGCGTCTAAAAGCTCGTGTAGCAGTGGTATTTGCGGATAAAAATCTGGTGGTGGTGGCTTGCGTCCAGCTTTATACTTGGGATAAATTTCTAGGCGTCTTCGGATGTTAGTTTTGGGCTTATCCCATGCAACGCAAACATAATCGGGCTCGAGTTTGCGGATAATCTCTAGTGCCATAGTGGCAAAGCCATAAACACCACCTGTTGGCACACCATCTTTAGTGCTCAAATTCGGCATCGCAAAAT
>JAYUAP010000003.1:0-2719 GCA_043741255.1 Candidatus Saccharimonadota bacterium
TATCCGTGAAGAAATCTCAGAACTTCGTCGTCGTGTTCACATGGGGGAAACCCAAAATGTCAGAATGCTTCGGACTAAGCGACGTGATTTAGCACGATGTTTAAGCGTAATGAGTGAACAGCTCGCTAAGGAGAAAATGTAATGGCAAAAACACTTACCGGAGTTGTTTCTTCTGCTGCACCTGACAAAACAATTGTCATTACAGTTCAGACCAGAAAAACTCACCGAATTTACAAAAAACAATACACTCAAAGTGCCAAATTTATGGCGCACGATGAAAACAACGAATGTCGCGTTGGCGATAAAGTTGTGATTGTTGAGACTCGTCCTTTGTCTGCACGTAAACGCTACAAGTTAGAAAAAATCTTGGACCGTGCAACAATTACCAAAGACGACCTAGCTGTTCTTGATGAAGCACCTGTTGCTGTAGAGCCTAAGAAAAAAGAGGTTAAAAAATAATGATACAACAAGAAAGCCGACTAATTGTCTGCGATAACAGTGGTGCAAAAGAAATTTTGTGTATCCGCGTGTTGGGTGGAACTCGACGTCGTTATGCTCGAGTTGGAGACGTGATTGTTGCAACCGTAAAACAGGCTAATCCTAGCGGTAACGTAAAGAAAAAGTCGGTCGTGCGGGCAGTTGTGGTTCGGACGAAGTATGTTGTTAGGCGTAAGGATGGTTCTACCATCAAATTTGACGATAATGCGGCTGTAATCATTGATGAAGACAAGAACCCCAAAGCAACCCGTATATTTGGACCTGTACCACGCGAGCTAAGAGACCAAGGCTATTCAAAGATTATCAGCCTTGCACCGGAGGTTCTGTAATGAGCGACAAACAGATATATAAAATTCGTTTAAAGAAAAATGACAAGGTCATAGTTCTTCGTGGTAAAGAAAAGAACAAGACTGGTACAATCATTGCAACACATCCGACTCTTAAAAAAGTTACGGTTGACGGCATCAACATTGTTAAAAAGGCCTACAAGCCTAACAAACAATACCCCCAGGGTGGAATTATCGAAGTTACTAAACCAATTGACGTATCCAAAGTTGCTATTTTAGAACCAACTACTAAAAAACCTAGCAAAATCGGGTACATAGTCGGCAATGACGGTAAAAAAGTTCGTATTTATAAGCGTACTGGAAAGGAAATCAAATAATGGCTACAAAAACTGTACCTTTAGCAACAAAACCACGTTTAAAGCAGCTATATATTGATAGCATTTCCAAAGAGCTTATGAAAGAACTAAGTCTTAAGAATGTTAATCAAGTACCAGTTCTTGAAAAAATCGTTCTTAACGTTGGTCTTGGGCGAGCTAAAGATGACAAACAAATGTTTGAAGTCGCTGAAAATACCCTAACCAGGGTTACTGGCCAAAAACCGGTAGAGACTTTTGCTAAGATGTCTATTGCTACATTTAAACTACGTGAAGGCAATAAAATCGGTCTTAAAGTTACTCTGCGTGGCGATAGAATGTACGAATTCATGGACCGCCTTATCAACATTGTACTTCCTAGGTTTCGTGATTTTCACGGTGTTAAACTAGGCGCTTTTGATAAACAAGGCAACTTCGCTATTGGTATATCTGAGCAATCAATCTTTCCTGAGCTATCTTTTGAAGAAACAACCAAACCGCACGGAATGCAGATAATTTTTGTAACTAAATGTGAAAAGAAGGAAGACGCAAAAGCGCTTCTAGAGAAGTTCGGAATGCCGTTCGAAAAGGAGTTAAAGTAATATGGCAAGAAAATCTAATATTGCACGTGACGTTAAAAGGATTAAGATGATTGAGCAATATTCTGTTAAGCGTGCAGAGTTAAAAGCACTAGGTGACGCTGAAGGTCTACACAAACTACCTCGTAACTCATCTCCTACTCGTCGTAAGAACCGATGTATCGAGACTGGCCGACCTCATGGCTATATGCGTCAGTTTGGTCTTTCTCGTATTTCTTTCCGTGAACATGCTGTTAAGGGTGAAATCCCTGGTGTAACGAAAGCGAGCTGGTAATCATGGTTAGTACAGACCCTATTTCAGACATGTTAACACGTATTCGCAACGCTATTGCGGTACGTAAAAATGAAGTTCGTGCACCTTATTCTAAAATTAAGCAAAGTGTTGCAGAGCTGTTAAAAGCCAATAACTTTGTTGATGGCGTAGCTATTGAAGGTGAAGGAATCGCTAAATCATTAGTGATTACAATTAACGCTAACAATACTAACGCTCGTATTACTGAGATTGAACGAATTAGTCGCCCAGGACGACGTTTATATGCGTCTGTAGACAAAATTCCGGTAGTAAAGCGTGGTCGTGGAATCATAATTGTATCGACATCAAAAGGTCTGATGACTGGCGATGAAGCTAAAAAGTCACAAATTGGTGGCGAATTAATCTGTAAAGTTTATTAGAAGGATAATGTAAGGAATTAATATGAGTCGAGTAGGAAAACTACCAATCAAGCTCCCAAGCGGTGTGACAATCACTATCGACGAGACTATGATTAAAGTAAATGGGTCAAAGGGTTCTCTTGAGCAATTCACTATGCCTGGAGTTAGCGTAAAACATGAAGGTGACGAAGTGGTTGTTACCCGGATTAATGATGAACCAAAAAATCGTGCCAAGCACGGACTAATGCGCGCGCTTATTGCCAACATGGTAAAAGGCGTAACAGAAGGATTTAGCAAAGATTTAGAAATCAACGGTGTCGGATACCGAGTT
>JAYUAP010000004.1:0-14482 GCA_043741255.1 Candidatus Saccharimonadota bacterium
AAACGATTCGTCTACAAAATCTATAACATATACGTGACTATCCCACAGGACGTGTCTGTTTTACAAACTGGAGACAAACCAGCCATGATGACATTAATAACCTGCGACCCTCCTGGCACATCGTCAAATAGGCTAATCATTCAAGCAGAGCAAATCTACCCAGACCCCAAAACCAATCAAACTTCATCAGTAAGCGAGAATGTTGTTTCCCAGCCAAAACAACTACCAAGCAACAGCGAAAGCCTCTGGTACCGCATCTTCCACTAATTACTTGTCTTGTTTGTAGCGCAAATCAGTCTGAGCTAACGCCGTAGTCCCTGCCTTATTTTTAGAATCTAGGAATGAATAAAGCACCGTGTAGTCACGGTCAAAAAAGGTACTCTTTGCTGGCTGAGCAGGTACTAACAGTTGCTTGTTCGCACCGTCAAACTCAACAATATAAGCTTGTCCTGCCGACATAGCCAGTAACCTGTGTCCATCCATCCAACTAACCTCGGTATCAGCATCTAGTTTTTCGCTAAAGTTATAGTTATAGGCCTTATCAAGCTCAGCGTCATAGACAGCAAAGTGCTGGTCGTCTCTGGCAAAAATAAATCGAGTATTACTAGAAAATTCTAGAGTTTTTATAGGTTCTTTAGCATGCAATATTGCATTAGGTGTCGGCCTAGTATCATCAAATTTGGATAAAATATCCCAAGGATTGGTATATACGTAGGTTTTTTTATCACCGTCAGACGCAACCACCACGTACCATTTATTATCATACCTAGCTATGTCCAGCAAAACTGTTCCGGCACTAACCTGGCGTAGCAGTTTAGTTTCTTTGTCCTGTTTTAGATAGATATTCTGCAAACCGTCAGATGATTTTTGCGAATAAAGCAACACACTATCGTCGTGCGATTTATAAACAACTACCTTGCTAGCAACTAAGCTAATCTCTTTTTTTGCATTAGCAAAAGTTAAATCACCGTTATTTTTATCTTGTAAATACCACTGGTCAAACTTTTTATCACGCAATGTAACGTTTGCTGGGTCACGCTCAAGCAGTTTATTAATATTAAACGACATTTCAGGACGATTGCGATTTAAAATAACATATTCTGTTGCCGTACCATAGGTGTGCTTGACCAAAAAATGTTCATTATCATCTGACCACTCCACAACCCCCAGAAGATGAGGTTGGTCGCTAGCAGTAAAAACGGCCTCCGGGAAGGTAACCTGGCGAGAAAGTGGCACATCTGAGCGCTTATTTGCATCTTTTAAATCAAGCTCTGTAAACTCTTTTAATGAAGAGCTTCTACCGACCATAATCCAACGCCTATCAGGACTCTGTGATTCTACTAAATTTTCTTTTACACCAAGATTTATTATTTCTTCCTGAGCCAGATTTGTCTGAACTAACATCGGATAAGTTATATGCTCGATGTCACCACCTTTTATTTCTATTTTTCGGTTCCAGTCACGATATCCATCTCTCTTTATTGTGAGCTGGTAAGCTCCTTCTTTTAGTACTAGTTTAGTATTGGACCTGTCTTTTTGCTCAACACCGTCTATATATATGGTGGCTTTATCTGGCGCGCTATCGATATATACCAACCCGTTTTGGATAACTTCACCTGTTTTTCTATCAACACCAAACCCATAAGCTTGAAAAACCAGTAATAAAGTGGCTGTAAAAATCAAGATGGTCATCAGTACATAACCTATCATTAGGCGAATTGTATGCAGTTTTTTTTCTCTGGGGTCTAAAAAATCCATATTTTTGTCTTTATATATTAGCCTATTTTTGATTTTTGTTTTGATAGATTATATTATTAATACTACACCGCTTATGCTAGCAAAGACAAAAAATTTTGTATTAAGACTATTTTGTTCTACAATTACACTTACAAGGCAAATAACAACAAAGGGTAAATGGGTTTGGGCAATTCAAAAACAACAATTGAACTAAACGGAAAACAATACGACGCTCGCACAGGCAAAATTATCGGCGACAACGAGTCTGTCGCTGTAATTAACCCGGCCGTAGTTTCCGCCAAACCAAATTCAGCTCAAGTTCTGGACGGTTTTGTCAGACGTTCTAAGACTGCTCAAGCCCAAACTGTTGTCAAACAACCATCATTTTCTAAACCCGCACATTCTAACGTAAACCATACCAAACGCTCAGTAGCCAAATCAAAAGCTTTGATGCGACCAGCTGTAAAAAAACCAGCTGAAGTTAAAAATGATATTCAGAAAGTAACCTATGTAGCTAAGCAATCATCGGCCGATGCCGTACGTATTTCTCGGGCACAATCAACCGAAAAAAGCCACATGGTTAGCAAGTTTGGTGTGTCAGGAATGCGCAGCAGTGTTAAGAAGACTGTCGCACATCTTCCGGTTGTTAGTGCACCAGCGGTTATAACCAGTACCGGCAAAGCAGTGACTAATGAGCTAGAGAAATTTGAGCACGCCCTAAAAAACGCCAGTACCCACATACAACAGCTGGAAAAAGACGTTATTAAAAAAGTTCCTTTTCTTCAAAGGATTGGTTTTAAAAACAGAGTTGCCAATGTCGCAACTATGTCATGTGCGGTCTTGCTTTTGGTCGGGTTTTTCGCGTATCAAAACGCTGCGTCCATTTCTATGAAGGTAGCGTCCTCACGCACAGGTATCAGCGCCAAAATGCCTGGATATATTCCAGCTGGCTATGACGCCAGTAAAAAAGTAGACTCTATGGATGGCCAAATCAGCATCAGCTTCCATTCTAATACCGACGCTAAAACCTTTACGCTTACTCAACAATCCAGCAACTGGAACAGTGCTTCACTGCTGGCTAACCACATCCAAAAGCGCAACTGTAGCACCTGTTACCAAACTTGGCAGAATGAAGGTAAGACTGTCTATATATATGACAACTCCAACGCTGCATGGGTAGATGGCGGAATCTGGTACCAAATCGAAGGCAACGCCAGCCTAACTAGCGACCAACTGCTTCGCCTAGCCAACAGTTTATAATCTAGTGCGAGCTTTGAGTTATTAGCTATTGCCTCATACTCATAACTTAGGATTATTTAATCTGTTATTATAGATGTCATGAACGTAAGGACTAGATTTGCGCCAAGCCCAACCGGGTATTTGCATGTTGGTGGCGTACGCACAGCTCTTTTTGCGTGGCTTTTGGCACGCCAAAACAATGGAACTTTTATTTTAAGACTAGAAGACACCGACCAAAGTAGGGAAGTAGAGGGTGCTGACGAACACCTAATGCACAGCCTAAAGACTCTTGGTCTCAACTACGATGAAGGACCAGATGTGAGTGGACCGCACGCTCCCTATAAACAAAGTGAGCGACTAGAGATATATAAAAAATGGGCACTAAAACTATTAGAATCTGGCCGAGCTTACGTAGACTCCTACACTACAGAGGAAGTACAGAAATTTCGAGAGCAAGCACAAGTCGACAAAAAAGCTTTTTTATACCGTGAACACCGGCCTGATACTATAGATGTAGCTTGGGACGGCACAAAACCACTCAGATTTAAGTCTGACCCAAAAGATTATAACTGGACCGATGGAGTGATGGGCAAGCGTCACGCCGGCAAAGAAGTGGTGGACGACTTCATACTTATTAAATCTGATGGTTTTCCTACCTACAACTTCGCTCACATCGTAGACGACCAAGAAATGGAAGTAACCCATATCATTCGCGGACAAGAATTTTTGGCCAGCACGCCAAATTACCTCAACTTATATGAAGCCCTGCAAATTACACCGCCAATCATCGCCAGCGTTCCTCCTATTATGAATGAACAAGGCAACAAAAAGCTGTCAAAGCGGGACGGTGCCAAAGACAGCCTGGACTACCTCAAAGACGGCATACCGTTAAGTGCATTTATTAACTTTATTGTTACGTTGGGCTGGAATGACGGTACAGAGCAAGAAATATTTTCTTTGGACGAGTTGATTGCCAAGTTTTCGCTGGACCGAGTCCAAAATTCTGGAGCACGCTTTGACGAGCGACGGCTTATGTGGACCAGTGGTGCACATATACGAGGCATGGAATTAGATGATTTATATGAGCAGACAAAAAATTATTGGCCAGATTCTGCAAAAAACTCTGACGATAATTATAAAAGGGCTATTTTAGCACTTATCCAAGAACGGCTTAAGATGTATAGCGAAATTCCAGAGTTAACTGAGTTTTTCTTTGTTGACTTGCCAGTAAATCTTGGTCTCATCTCTAGCAATAAACAGCTCAAAAATTTTGACCGTGAAAAACTAAAAAATCTATTAATTTCCAGTGAGCAAGCGTTGGGAACAACTAATTGGCACAACGAGGAAATAAAAAATTGCCTTAACAAACTTTTAGACCAAAATCAGCAAAAACCCGGGGTACTCTTTAGTCTAATCCGCATCGCCACAACCCAAAGCCCGGCCAGCCCTGCGCTAGCTGAAAGTCTAGAAATCCTAGGCAAAGAGAAATGTCTAGACCGTATCCAGCAACAAATCAACGCCCTCGACTAAACACAGGCTGGGAGTTAGTCTGTCTCTCAATCGCAAGAGTGTGCGAGCGCCGGTTTTTAATTGTTTAAAACCAAAGTGCTTTGGAGGGGGGAAGATAGGATAGAGCTTAAGCTACCCGTATTTGCCATTAAAGCATAACCGCTGTTAAACTAGATGAATGGTAGATGACATCCGTCCTCCTGCGCTAAAAGAGCAGGCAGATGAAAAAAACCAAAATATTGACCCCAACTTGATTCACCAGCAACCACCAGAGACGGTGGTACATGAATCTTTGCCAGATGTGGCTAAGGAAGAAGAGGGTTTTGTTATAGTGCCAGAGCATGGCAAGAAAAACGGTAGAGGACCCACTAATCCTTTTAAAAAATTTGGAGCTTGGGTTAGTAATTTTAGTAAAAAACAAAAAATTATTTTTTCACTGATAATAATTATCGTTTTAGGTGGTGCAGGGGCCAGTGCATATGCATTATTTTTCCAAAAATCTCCACCACCCCCAGCACCGACACGGGTCGTTGTAGAACAAAAGGTTGTGGAGCCACCAAAGCCAATGACTGAAGCGTCACGTCTAACCGGACTTCAGATATCTCCAGAAATTAATAAACGACCAATAGTATCTATCCAGATAGAGAACAGTCCGGATGCCCGGCCTCAATCAGCGCTAAACCAAGCCGGCGTGGTCTTTGAAGCAATTGCCGAGGGCGGTATAACTCGTTTTAATGCCTCCTTCCTTGACACCCAGCCAGATTACATCGGACCAATACGCTCTGTTAGGCCATACTACGCGATATTAGCTGCACCGTTTGACCCAATTTTTGTACACGCCGGCGGTAGCGGTGATGGGCTGGCTAAGCTGTCGCAACTTGGTCTAAAAGACCTTGACCACGGCGCCAACGGTTCTGCATTTCAACGTGTATCTGACAGATATGCACCACATAATTTGTATAGTACTATGGCTAATTTGGACACTGCCAGTGCTAGCCGAGGCTACACTACAAGTAATGTAAAAAGTTTACTACGCAAAGAAGAAAAACCCAGTGCTACACCCACTGCAAAAAGTATAGACATGAGCATTTCTAGCGCATTGTACAACACTCATTACGATTACGACCCAGCCACCAATTCCTACAAACGCAGTATGGCTGGCTCACCGCACACCGACCACCGTTCAGGCGCCCAAATCACTCCTAAAGTTGTAGTCGCACTGGTGATGAACTTTAGCCAAAATGGAATTTATTCTGTATACCAGACAGTTGGTTCAGGTACAGCCTTTATCTTTCAGGACGGAGAAGTAGTCCAGGGCACATGGACCAAATCTGCAGAAAAAGAACAGATTCAATTTGCTTCAGCAGACGGCAAACCATTGGGTCTAAATCCAGGCCAAACTTGGATAACGCTAGTAAAAGCACCTAGCGCCGTAACCTACGTTCCTTAAAATGTAGTAGAATATAGTCAAATGAGCGGTGGGCATTTCGAAAAATTCAAACAATCATTCAAAGTTCGCACAATTTTTGGGATGATTTTTAACGGGCTGGTTATTTCCAGCGTATTGTATTTTATACTTTATGAGACTAACTTTGAATCGCCAATCGCTATCAGTCTTATGTTGGGCGTTACCATAATTGTCAGCGCCATTTTTAGCACAATTCTCAGCAACATTTTGCTCAAACCAACAGAATATCTGGCCCAGGCCATATTCCACGTTTCACCCAATGAACACCTTGTTGCAGCCCCAAATGTAGAGAACCTCAGTTTTGGTAAGGAATTGGTTGGCAACTTAACACGCCAAATTTATGATTATGCATCGGTAAGTAAAGCTATCTCTGTGTCTAGCCCAAATGCCAAGACCACCGATGAGGACATTATTAACCAAATCCCTGTTGGGATTTTTGGGCTGGATTCGTCTGGCAAAATAAAAATGGTTAACAATACAGCAATGGATATCTTTGGTCTAAGCGGTCCAATAGGATCACCTCTGGAAAACCAGCTACAAATCAGATTTTTGAATCAAAGTATCTCTGACTGGATAAAAGAAGCCAAGGCACAAAGCATAAATAGTACAAAAGTGTGGCGTAAGGCTGATATTAGCTCTGCAACCAGCGATAAGCGCAGTTATTATGATATCGCAGGCATTTATCGCCAGGGTCACTCTAGTGGAATAGAGACACTTCTTGCATTCTTTAACCATGATGAAGCCTTCCAGGTAGAAGAAAGTGCACTAAATCTGATTGCATTATCGGTTCACGAAATCCGTACTCCGCTAACAATACTACGTGGTTATATTGATGCCCTAAAAGAAGAATTAAGCGGTAAATTGGACCCCCAAAACCAGCAATACTTTGACCGCCTTAGTGTAGCGTCGCAGAATTTATCGACGTCTATGTCTAACGTACTTAACGTTGTTAGAGCCGACCAAAACCAACTATCTCTGCCATTAAAAGAAGAGCAATGGAACACCAATTTAACAGCCATAGTAGACAATCTCCGGGAACGAACCAGCGTAAGAGGCAAAGAAATTGTTTTGAATATTGGCGCAAACTTACCCGCGGTTGCACTCGATAAACTCAGTATTAACGAAGTCGTAACTAATCTGGTAGACAATGCCATAAAATACTCGCAAGTGACATCTAAAACTATCTGGGTAGAGTCTAGTCTAGATGCTGATGGCACCGTCCTAACTACTGTACGGGATGAAGGTGTTGGTATACCAGATTCTGTGATTCCTAATTTATTTACCAAATTTTATCGCAATCATCGCAACAGTCGGACAGTTACAGGCACGGGTCTGGGTTTGTTCTTGTCCAAGGCAATCATATCGGCTCACCATGGCAATATCTGGATAAAATCCAAAGAAGGCCAGGGGACCACCGTCGGCTTTAGTCTGGTGCCTTACGAACGACTTGCCGATATTACCAAAGATGAGGATAATGGTTCTCAGAAAGTAACGCACGGCTGGATAAAAAATCACAGCATGCAAAGAAGATGAGATTGGAAGATGGAAGATAACACAAACACAGTACCAGCCGCAAAGAAAATACTCTGTATTGAGGATGAACCGTTTATTGGCGACCTATACCGGCGAGCTTTTGAAAAAGCCGGTTATATAGCCGAGATTATTGCGGATGGTGCAGCCGGCCTAGAAAGGGCTAAAAGCAACGAGTTTGACATCATTTTACTAGATATAATGATACCTCAAATTTTAGGCATAGACGTCCTGCATGAACTTCGTAAAATTTCTGAATTGAAGGCTAAAGTTGTCATTGCCACCAACCTAGAGCAAGATGATGAAACAAGGGCTAAAATAGAGAAAGAAGCTGACGCCTACCTAATAAAAGCCGAGATTACACCTAGTGAATTAGTGGAATTTCTAAAGAATTTTTAGCTTTCTTTATTTTTGAGGTGTTCTTGGAGTTGCTCGAACGAAAAACGTTTGGTCTCGGGACGCTTTGTGCTAGACACAACATTATCTTGTGCCACACCAAGGGCTAGGTTAATAAACCTCCTGGACATCATTATTTTTCCACCATTATCTAACGGAACATCGCCCGAAGTACTAAAAATCGACTGTAAAACCTCGCTCTTTTCTAAAACAATCGCTCCAGGATATAACGGCCAGACAGCTTTAATATTGTCGATACCTAGACCATTCGGTCCCAGTACATTAACTTCGACAAAATTATTGCCTCTACTAACACCAATTTCGTGGTTATTACTGCCAATCACAAACGCTGTTGATTCTATAGATTTTTCATGCATCGAAAGACAATTATAAACTTTTTGTTAAATTTTGCAAGAGAAAACACATAGACTGTATACTTTTTTGGATATCAATTATAATATGTAAGTGAGTGAGGCTATTTTTGCGGGCAAACTGCGCTTTGCCCAACACAACGCATTGCCATATGACTTTGACAAAAGGCCATTTAATGAGTACTTTTCAGAGACCAGAGAAGATATCTCGGCCCTACTATCAACTGAGGTTGA
Source organism: Candidatus Saccharimonadota bacterium (assembly GCA_043741255.1). Taxonomy (GTDB): domain Bacteria; phylum Patescibacteriota; class Saccharimonadia; order Saccharimonadales; family 2-12-FULL-41-12; genus JALHOM01. The sequence goes on from JAYUAP010000004.1 coordinate 8,485, forward strand.
GGGGTTCAACAACCAAGACAGCCTAAGCGATGCCAAAAAATACAGCTTAGGCCGTAGCGGTAAAATGATTCGCCCAATCCTAGCTCACATGAGTGCTGAGCTACTCAATGTGCCGACCAATGATATAAACCCATTTTTGGTCGCCACCGAAAAACTGCATAATGCCTCATTAGACATCGACGATATTCAGGACAAAGCTAAAAAACGCCGAGGTCAACCGACTCTACATGAAGCTTTCTCTACGGGTACAGCTGTGTTAAGTTCTATATCGTTAATTGGAGCGTTTTTTTCTAAAATAACAGAGCTAGAGGGCAGATTTGATGCTAGTACCGTACTAAATCTGTCAAAATACTGCGGTAATAAGATTATGCACCTAGCCGATGGCCAAAACAGAGATGGTGCCGAAAGAAGGGGAACTACTCGCGATATGCTAGAAAATATTGCTAGGCTCAAAACCGGCTCGGCAATAGAAATGAGCATGGTTGGGGTTGCAATACTAGCCAGTGCTAGCGACGAAACTCAGGCATTATTCAAAGATTACGCACATCATTTATCCTTAGCTTTTCAAACCAAAGACGATATCTTAGACGCTACAAATTCTGCAAATACCGGTAAAGGTAACGGCTTGGACGCTCAGAACCGCAGAGCAACGTTAGTGGATTTATATGGTGGAGTTAAAAACGCCCATGACTACATGGACGAACATAGAATATCTGCCAAAGATTCGGCCCTGCAGTTCCCGGGCAACCCCAAAAGATTTTTATCGCTAGTTGATTTTGTGATATATCGAAGTCAATAATTATTGAGTAATGGTGCCAATCAGGAGTTGTTTTAGTTGGTTCTCAGCTGTAGCACTGTGTGGCGTACCGCTACCAACTTTTTCACCATCGCTTGTGGTGCGAGTCTCAAATAGGGATGTGCCGTCTACTCCACAGGCCCTTAGAATTTCATCACCGCCGGGGTGACGAGGAATATAGCTGGTGATATCATAAACTTTATCCCTAATTATGGTCCAACAGTCGGATTTTTTGTTGTGGACGGCAACCTGGTCTTCGGTTAAGTTTTGAAGTGGGGTGGCAGGGTTGGTGTCGGTGCTTGTAGCTGTAGCGCTATTTTTTACAGAATTTGCATTAGAATTTCTAGTTAAAGCAAAGAACGCAATCGCTCCAACCACGACTAGCACAACAATAACAATCGCAATATTACGACCATTTGATGAACCGCCACCGTTAACTGTTGGACTGTTTTGTTCGTCTTCCACTTATACCGGATATCCTTTGTCTATGTATTTGCGTACGGCTTCACGCCAAGTACTTATAGCCTTGGTTTCTTGTTTGGTCAGCGCAGGCGGTTCCATTTTTGCTGTCCTGACGGCTCTGCGAGCTTTTGGTGTGATTACAGATTTAGGCGAACCTTTTTTTTGTTCAGAAATTACTGGTGGTAATATAGCTAGGCCGTCTTTCAGGCTAATTATGTTTAGGATTGTTTCTTCAATTTCTTCGATTTTATCTGGTTTTTCTAAATGAGCTAAAATCTTAATGTTCTCAGGGGTAAAACATAATCTTTGGATTATTCCAAAACCCTGAAAATGGTCAACAAACTCTCTAATATCATAGCGTACGTGTAATATTTCCTGGGTTTGTTTATCTGCGGGTAGTAGTTGTTCATTGTCTCTGACAAACAAGGCATTGCAAGGTGAGGGAATATAGGTTGGCGATTCTATCATCAGCAATGAGCGATATTGGAGCTCATCACCACTGCGTAGAGTGTCACTACCAAGAAGTACAATGCTTAGGTGACCCAGTTTCATGGGGTCTATCTTTGAAGTCTCTTCAAAGCCAAGTTGCTCAGCGATTTCGCTGTACTGCTCAGGAATAGGCTGGGGACAACCTGACACCATACCGTGTTTGTACTCTGACATAGATTTACTTCTTAAACTCCGTTTGAATTATTAAGTATACAATATTATATTATACCACATTCGTCAAGGGTTGGAGATACTTGAACAGAGCTAAACAATAAAAAAACCGAAGCAAATTTCGGATTTTTTATTTGGTGAGCCAAAGAAATGTTTCTTGGAACCAAATCTATGGCGAACTGATTGAATTATGGTCAATATTCCAACCACTTAGATTAAAGCACGAGGTGTTGTAGTTACCAATTGTAAGTAGAACTAGGAGTCAGTATGAAAGATGAAATTTCAAAGTGTGATAAAAAGGATAAGTTTGTTGAGCTAAGAGCAAAGGAGTTTAGTTTTGATTATATTGCTAAAAAACTAAGTGTTAGCAAAGTAACCTTAATCAGCTGGAGTAAACAACTCAGTACCGAAGTGAGCAACCTTAGAGAAGTTACACGAGAAAGTTTAAGAGAAAAGTATAAAATCAGCAGACAGCATAGGATTGAAATTCTTTCTGAGGAATTAGCTAAATATAAACTAGAGCTATCCAATAGGGATTTATCAGAAGTACCCACCAATCAATTGCTGTCTATGCTTTTGAGGGTGGAAAGCAGAATTTCGGAGATAGATAACGGGGACACTGTCTTACTTGAACAAGAAAGTAGCTTCAGTCTTCTCGATATTGGTAAATTAAATAGCTGGAACGGTTAGTAAACTTGCTAGAATACCTATATAGTTATAAGAGGTAATTTAATGAAATATAAAGTTCTTGAAAGTAAAAATTTTGAAAGATATTGATTACGCACTAGTAGAAGAAACCAGACCCCCGATATATACAGCTATGAAATATTGGGGCAAAAAGCCACACAATATCTGGCGTGAATATGTAGAGCATTACACACCTGAGGGAGGCTTGTATTTGGATCCTTTCGCAGGAAGTTGCATAAGTGCTTTTGAAGCAGTAAAAGCTGGTAAAAAGGCTTTTGCGTTTGATATCAATCCATTAAGTTCCTTTATCGTTGAAGTTATCGGCACACACTTCGATGTGGATGCTTTTAAGGATCAGGTGGAAGTTATTATTGAGAAAGTTAAAGCCGATCCGATTTATAAGAAGTTTTATTCAGCAGATTGTCCTGAGTGTAAAAATGATGCGATTGCACAGAGTTTTAAATGGGAAGCGGGCAAAATTTACGAGGTCGGTATATTTTGTTATCAACACGGAAGTAGTAAAGCTACAAAATCTTTATCAAAGCCAACTCACAAGGATATTAAACTTGCAGAAGAAAGCGATAAAATTGAAATCCCTTACTGGATACCTTCAATAGAGTTCTCGTCTTCACCCTCATTTTCAGCATCTTTTATTAGAAATATTGGCGGTAATCATTTTAGCGACCTCTGGACTCGACGTAATCTATATACGATATCTGCAATATTTAATGAAATACTAAAAGTTGAAAATGAAGACCTAAAAAAACAACTACTCTTCGGATTTACTCAAACAATACATCTTTGCACTAAAATGAGCATACCAAGACGAAGTGGTGCTTCAAGACCGTTCTCTACAAGCTGGGGTAGATCAGCTTACGTCTGTTCTTCGAGGCAAATGGAAATGAATCCTTTACTTGTTTTTAAAGGTAGTTGCTTCGGGAAGCAATCTGTCGAAAGTGCATTGAGTAATGTCGTTCCTCATCTCGGAAAAGTACCTAAAATTCAGTATGTAGACCGAAGTAACAGAAGTAATAGGTCTACGAATTTTGATATTAAATACGGGATTATAGATGTATCTGTCCTTGACGATTATGTCGACGCTGAGTCAATAGACTTTATTCTTACCGATCCGCCATATGGGGGACTTGTTCAATATTTAGATTTAAGTCTTATTTGGCTAGTTTGGCTCGAAAAAGTTGACGATAAATTTAAACCTAACCTTGATGCTGAAATTACTGTAAAGCGTGGAGTACAAGAGATTGATGTTTACAAGTCTAAGTTCACGAATGCAATGAAGAAAATTAACAAGGTTTTAAAGCCTGACGGCAAGATGGTCATCACATTTCATAATAAAGACCTTACTATTTGGAATGCATTCCTTAACTCTGTAGTTTTGGCTGGTTTCAAAATTGAGAAAGTTATACATCAACAAAACCGTAGAACTGGCGAGTCTAATGTGGCTAACCCATATGGAACATCTGGAACAGATTTTTACATTAGATGTATCAAATCACCAACCGCAAATATCAAGACAGACAAAGATGAATTCGAGCATTATGTTGTAACTAAAGCGACTCAGTTAATCGCACTTAGAAATGAACCTACGCCCTATCAGATTCTTTTCAACGGACTTCTTGTAGAAATTTCTAATGCTGGATTCGATCTTCAGGATTTTGATAAAAATCTTGAAGACATACTATCCAAACACATTGGCGACATATTTACACTTACTCAAAACTCTACTGATAAATCAGGGAATTACTGGTGGTTTAAAGAGCCAGAAAAGCATATCAAATACCCAGACAGACAACTTGCTGACAGAGTTGAGGAAACGGTCATAGCTCTGCTGAGAAGAAAAGTTAGTGTCAGTTTTGATGAGGTTTTGGCTGAGATATTTATAAAATATCCTAACGGTCTAACACCAACTGTTAAATCTGTTTCTGCGTTATTAGGCAAATATGCAAATAAATCTAATGATAAATGGGTTTATAAAGGTGGTGAAATCGAAAAGTTGTTTACTCAACATACTGAGATCCTTTATAAGCTAAGCCTAATTGGCAGAAAGCTCGGCTACAAAGTTTTTATCGGTAGAAGGGAGCAACCAGAACCTTACAAGGGCAAAAAGCTCTCTGACTATGCCGATAATACCAATCTGAGTTTTCTAGGGCTTGACCCACACGCATTAGCAAGAGTTGAAATGATTGATATGGTCTGGACTAAGGAAGATCAAATTGTTTATGCAATTGAAGTCGAAAACTCTACTAATTTTACGTCTGGAATACAGAGAGCATCAAACCTGAAAGCTGATCTACCTAAAATAATGGTAGTGCCTGATACCCGTTTAGCAGAGTTAAAAAGAATTCGAGATAAGCTATTTATTGATGGGTTCAAGCACTATAGTTGGACATACCTCTCTTATACGGATGTCGGTCATCTAACTACTTCAAGAAGTGTTTCATTAGCAGATATGGGTAAATACCTAAGGACAATTGAGTAATGTCGGAAAGAGTGGAAAGATATGACCCAAGAAACAAGCTGAATGATCTTACTGGCAAACAGTGGCTAAAGCTCACGAAGAGCTACTGGCAAAGTAAAAAGATAAAGGATGACAAGTTTGCCTTCAAGCACCCAGCTCCCTACCTGATTACAGATATTGAGAATTTAATTAGCTTATTTACTAAAAAAGATATGGTAGTTTTAGACCCATTTGTAGGAGTTGGGACGACACTAGTTGCGAGTCATAAAGCAAATAGAAAAGGCATAGGCATAGACTTAAGTCCCGAATATTGTGAACTAACGAAGCAACGACTTGAAGAACTTGATATAAAGTCCAATCAAGAAATTATATGCGGTGATTCGCTAAAAGCAGTTCCTAAAATCAAAGATGTTATTGATTATTGCGTAACTTCGCCACCTTATCATAATATCTTGCAGAACAACGGAGCTGGTCTTAGAGCACAAAAAGAAAATTTTAGAACTGGCTCTAGAATTGGAACAGATTATTACTCCGACGACCCGAATGATTTAGGTAATCAAGAAAGTTATGAAGACTTTCTTAAATTGTTTTCAAAAATTATGGCAAAGGTATATCTGAAATTAAGAGATAAGGCTTATACGAGTATTGTAATTAGCGACTTCACAGTTAACAAGAAAGAGGTAAATGTTCAGGGCGATATTGTTAGCTTGATGACAAAAATTGGTTTTGAATTTGTTGGTACTATTGCCCTTCTACAAGAGAATAAGCCTCTTTATCCTTTCGGATACCCGTACGCCTATAAAATAAATCATCATCATCAAAATATAATAAACTTCAGGAAAATTACTGAATAAATTATACATACTTGTATAGTTTTTATTTGAGTGCTAAACTATACACATAGGTATAATTTATGA
>JAYUAP010000005.1:0-32580 GCA_043741255.1 Candidatus Saccharimonadota bacterium
TTGAGCCAAAAAATCCAGCATTACCAAAGGTAAATATTCCACCGTCTGAAGCAACTAACCAATAACCATTACCATCTGGTGTGGGCGCCATCCCGTTAACCGGTTGATTTAATACTAGACTACCTGTAGAACCATAAAAGGTTGCATCACCGTATGTGAAAATTCCTCCATCTCCGCCCAATAGCCAATAGCCCTGGCCAGATGGAGTGGATTGCATATTAACGATAGGTTTAGCTAGGGCTAAGTTTGCTGCTGAACCAAAATCCTTTGCACTCCCAAATGGGTATACTTGACCGTTAGCTCCAGTAATCCAATAACCATTAAACTTGGCTCCACTCGGTGGATTTTTTAGAGGGCTACTTAACCAAGATCCGGTTTGACGTGCGTCTTTTCGAAACTTAGGCCAACCTTTGGTTCCCAAAACTGAGCTTGAGTTTGGCATTTCCCATCTTTCAATTACTCCGGTGGTTCCGTTTAAAGTTCCTGCAACAATAATGTCGAGCAAACCGTTACCGTCAAGATCTTCGATTAGTGGTGAGCTTTGGAATGACCCAAAACCTCGAACGGTGAATAAGAGCGCGCCTGTTTTTCCGCTATATGCATATATCCCATTACCTGTGGTGGCTAGAATATCTTGACCACCATCATTATCAAAATCAGATGTAGATACTTGAGCCACTATTTTATTGCCACCAGCGTTTGTAAGCGGATAGCCAGTTAAGTTGTTGCCTGAACCGTCTATAGCCCAAATCTTTCCGGCCTGCGCGCCATCCCATGTTCCGATCGCTATATCTAAAGTTCCATCACCGTTTAAGTCTGCAAGAGCAGGAGAAGCTAGCGTTTGAGCTCCTAAGTCTTTTGACCAAAGGAGTTGACCATCATTTTTTATGACAAAGATCTTGGTAGAATCAGTTGCGCCACCATTATTAGCCCAAAAGTTACCTGTCCCAAATACGATTTCTGGTACTCCGTCACCAGTTACGTCTCCTACTACAGGTGATGAATACACTATCTCGTTTGTTCTAAATTGCCAAAGCTCTTGTCCGAAAGGTGAAATTGCTCGAACTAAGCCGCCTCTGTGATGAAGTAAACCTTGAGGTGATGAATCTCCACCTGCAATTACTTCGGTAAGGCCATCGCCATTGATATCTGCAAGAGCAGGAGATGCAAATTGTGTATCGTCCCAATTAAACCACCAACCAAAGTTTTCGTAAGCCCCACTGGCCTTTATTGACCAAGTTCTTATGCCTAATGCGCCAAAAGTTACATCCGTAACACCATCATAGTTAACATCTCCTAAAGTAGGTGAACCATGCATGGCCAGGTCGTTACATGGTGCGTTACCTCCGTTGGTTACGTTGTCGTACCCAATGAAATGAAACCGTTGCCCACCGTTTGTAGCATATGAATACATCCCTCCGCCCGAACACTCATATTCAGCAACACCACTTCCAATGAATATTTCGTCGTTTCCATCCCCATCAGTATCAGCAACTGCGGCACTTGAGTTGATACGTTTTGCAGTTGTGTTAGGCCACCCAGATGCATTATTACCATCTTCGCCTCTAACACCATATACTTTATTATCCCAACTTCCTACAATAATATCTTTTGTCCCACCATCTAAGGATGTAGAACTCGGCGAAGACTGGACGATAATCCCCGGAACACTCCTTGACCATTTTAAAGTAGGGCCAGGAATAGCATGAACTGTATTTGGCAGGAGAGTAAGTGTGGAAAGTAGGAATAGGCCATAAAGGCTTTTTATATAGTGGCTTCGAAAAAAAAGTATCATTCTGTATCCTATCTTCCAAAAGTATTAGTATGCCAAAGCGGTTGGCCTAGTCCATTGTAAAGCACCAAATTTCCATCCGGCTGAAGAACTAGTTTTGCAGGACCTTTGCCGAACGTTCCAGTATGCCAAAGCGGTTGGCCTAGTCCATTGTAAAGCACCAAATTTCCATCCGGCTGAAGAACTAGTTTGTGGTTTCTGTCAGCCGTTTCGAGTCTTTGATTTGGTAGTAATTCTTGAGTATAAAGTGTCGTATTCACATAAGCTAAGTGGTCTGGATTATGTGTTTTACCAGTTGCCCATATCGGCACATTAGTCAGCGTATATATAACCAAATTTCCATCAGTTTGAAGCACTAATCTTGAACCAGGATTACCGTAAGTATTTGAATGCCAAGTTGCAAGCCCAGACTGATTGTATAGCACCAAGTTTCCATCTGGTTGCATGACTAATTTCCCGGGTAGTGTTGATGGTGTGCCAGAGGTCCATACTAGATTATTGAAGTTAGTATATAGCACTAAATTACCATCCGGTTGTAGCACAAGATGCGACTGAGTATCTTGAGAGAGTATATATTCGTTGGTATGAATTTCAGCACCCGATAAAAGCTGGGCGTTTATCGAAGTTATTGGTTGTGTGGGTGTGACGACGTTTATCTCGTAGTATAGGCCAATATCATTTAGCCAAGTTTGTCCTTCAACAACAGGGTTGAAATATTCTTTGTAACTTCCAGTAGTCATTGGGGCAGTCAAAACAAACTCAAAAGTTCCAACTTGACCCGGGGCTACGGTCGTCTCAAGAAGTTTAGCAGGGCGGCGTTGTGTTATCCAAGACGAATCATAAAATTGGCTCAGTCTGTCTTGGGGTACGGATGCGCCAATATTAGTAGTAGCTTGATCCCAGGCTAGGAATCCTTGATTTCGAGCTTTTATCCTAATATATATCTTGCCACCCGGCGCAGAAGTAATTATTGATGTAAAGGGTTGAGTACGACCACTATCTGAATATGCTTCCTGACTATCTACTGTCCAAAAGTAAGGAGGTCCATTTACACTTCCAAACCAGCCGTTAAAAAGTCTCCAAAAATTGCGATTGCCGTATGCTCCACACGAGTCTCCTGATCCATATAAGTTGGCAAGAGCAGATGCATTTGGCTGGTAGGGTGTGTAGTTATATAGACCGGCAGTTGCTTGATTTTGGATAAATACATTTGTCCCCCCACAGCCAGCATTGGGGTTGTATTGGATGTAGTTATCGCGGTTAGCTCTGTAACTAAAAAGATTAGCATCTTTTTGGTATCGCTTAAATTGTCTGGCTGCACTATACACTTGATTAAAAAAACCATAATATTCTGCATCACACGGTGCTGTGTCTGGGCAACCATATCCAGTTGCGCTACGATATTGAATACTCCAAGGCCAATCATCCGTAATTAATGATTGCTCCTTTTCTAGTAGTACAATGAGTACTCTGGGGTTAACTCCGCAAGCAACCCCTACGTCATAGATAATACTAGCCGCTGATTGCAGACCACCACCATTGTATTGGTTGCACAGTCCAACTTCAGCGGGCTTAGATGGAGTTACCTGACTATAGTCTTTAAGGCAAGTAAAGGGTGGCTGATAAGATGGATTTGAGCTTGGATGGTATGTATTACAAACAGGAACTTTAGAGTTAAGAAACGTTTGCACATTACCCGCACTTATACTGGATGAATTAAAGAAAATACTATCATCCATTATTCTGCCTGCCTGAAACTCGGATCCGGATAAGGCACTGGCAGAGTGATTCTGTAATCCAAATAACAAAATGGAACATATTATAATTATGGATAAAAATATTTTTTTCATAGTTATTTTATTTCTATTTCACGAGCATCAGATTTTCCGTTAGCGGTTGATGAATCATAAGAAAGTGTTATTGACCATTTTCCGTTTTTAATAAATTCATTTTTTTGGGCTGACATAACAGGACAATCTACAGAGTTAATATTCTTTACGGCTTGCACCGACTTACTTAAAATGGTGGAGTCTTGTATGAATGTAGATGTACATGTACCTCCGTCTTCAAAGATACCCCCTACATAACCACCAACTTCAACTACGTTTCCATATAACCCTGCGTAAGTAATAGTTGGGTTAACTGTCTTTTTCGTTCCTGGCTGTAAAGATGGCTGGTTCTTGATTGCTTCATCACGGGCCACATTTTTCTCCTTGTTTGCTTCGACTCTTTTTGCATCTTCTTGGGTAGGAGGATCGAGGTTAATAGTTTCTTTTGGGTTGGAAGATGATGCTTGGTCTGACGCATTTTGATTAAAGTGAATAAGTATAATTACCGCCACAATTAAAAGAGCTGAAACAAGAATTATCAAGTATTTTTTTAGTATATTTTTATTTTTTATCATTTATGTATATTGTAGCAAAAAATGGGCGTTTTGTCTAGCCATTTTACAACGTTTAAAAGTCAAATGTTCGGTTATAATGGTTGTATGATTGTAGTAATAATAGCTGGAGGCTCTGGAACTCGTTTATGGCCTTTATCAACACCTGAATACCCTAAACACCTATTGAGTATTAACGGTGAAAATAGTTCATTAGTACAAAAGACTTATGAGAGGGCCTCTAAGATAGCATCCGATATTTATGTGTTGACCGAGGCAGGCCACGCACATCACGTAAAAGAACAGTTGCCGGAGCTGAGTGATGATAAGTTTATTATTGAACCGGCTAGGCGAGGAACAGCGAACTGTATAGTTGCTGCATTAGTACACCTAAGCTCGCGCATCGATAATGATGAATCGGTAGCATTTTTGACGGCAGATCACTACATACGTGATATTGATGGCTTTATACATAGTTTCAAAATTGCTAGTGATGTTTCAAAAAGAGATGAAAGGATAGTATTGGTTGGGATTGAGCCAGATTATCCGGCAACGGGCTTTGGTTATATACAAAAAGAGCAAATTGTTCACAATGACTTATTTGCATACTCAGTAAAAGACTTTAAGGAAAAGCCGAACTATGAGACAGCAAAAAAGTATGTATATAGTGGTAATTATTTATGGAATTGTGGATACTTTGTTGGGTCTATAAAAACTTTCAAGAACGCAATGCAGAAATATGCGCCCAATCTTGCTGATGATTATAATAAATTACTAGAATCAGGAGATAACTACAAAGAAGTATATTTGGGTTTTGAAAACACGTCGATAGACTACGCCTTGATTGAGCATGTTAAAGATCTATTGGTGGTACCAGCTTCTTTTGATTGGATGGATCTTGGGTCATTTGTGGATCTACATAAAGCTGCCGATAGTGACGTGCAAGGAAATCACGTGTATGGCAACGTTGAACTAGAGGACGTAGAGAATTCATTTATAAAAAATTACGATGAACGTCCTGTCGCAGTAATAGGGTTGGATAATGTCGCTGTAATTAGTACAAAAGATGGGATCTTGGTGACCAGAAAAGATCTATCACAAAAAGTTGGTGAGGTTAGTAAGCGAATAAACGAAAAGATCAAGGGGTAATATGAAGAAATTAATAGCCTTTGATTTAGACGGTACCTTGGCACCAAGTAAATCTGCACTTCCTGATAAGATAGCCAATTTGTTTGAAGCCTTACTCCAAAAGTACGAAGTCTGTGTAATATCGGGCGGTAATTTTAGACAGTTTCAGATGCAATTACTTGGTAATTTAGAGTTGTCACACCATGAACTTCAAAGACTACATTTAATGCCTACTTGCGGTACTAGGTATTACATATATAACCAGGCCGATGAAAAATGGGATATGCAATACGCAGAAGACTTTAACGAAGAAGAAAAAACTAAAATTAAAGCAGCATTAAATAAAGGCTTTGATGACCTAGGCTACAGAGAGAAAAAGACCTATGGACCGACACTCGAAGATCGAGAAAGTCAGATTACTTTTTCGGCCCTGGGGCAAGACATAGTAGCAGAGCTCGGGGCTAAAGGCGTAGAGCTCAAAGAAGCATGGGATCCTGATAACACAAAGAAGCAGGAAATACGCGACTACATATCCCCAATGCTTCAGGAGTTTGAAGTTAGAGTAGGTGGAGTTACTTCCATCGATGTAACAAAAAAGGGCGTAGATAAGGCTTATGGAATGCGTAAAATAATGAGTTCATTGGAAATTGGTAAAGATGAAATTATTTTTATTGGCGATAGATTACAAGAAGGTGGCAACGACTATCCAGTAAAGGTTATGGGTATCGATACAGTAGAGGTCATATCTTGGCATGAAACCGCTGTTGTTATCGATGCTCTTCGCTACTGCGCTTAGTGGTGTAGTCTTCTTGATGCAGAGCCAAAACCCAGTATTGAAAATTTGATTAAAGACTGATTCTGTATAGTTATGTAGACAGCTATGTAGGCGTGGTAGAGCAAACTTAAACACTTATAGTATTTGGTTATTGGTTGTATACTTTACTAAATAGTGAAAACATTAAAGCCACTCAGCAGAAAAGAATATTACACTTTACTTAGAGAAAACCCTAATGCTTCATGCTCGTTTTGTGATTACGACAACAAGCAAATTATCATTGCAAAGAGCCAATACTGGGTTTGGATCGTATGCTTAGCTCCATACTGGAAATGGCATACAATGTTTATAATCAAGCGCCATGTAGATAAGATCGAAGAAGTTAGCTTAGAGGAATTTACAGACTTAACCAAGTTTAAGCAACTTGCCGAAAAACGTTATAAAGAAAACGTAAAAAAACTAGAGGATGGTGATCCAATAGATATGTTTTTTTACTTTTGGCGTGAGCGTGAAAATGGCATAGATAAACACTTTAAGGTAAAAAAATCTATCCATCTACATCTCCACATGGTTCCAGAGCGTGACGGAACATTGGACAAAATTACTGATCCTGAAGCAAAAGACTTTAATTTTAAACTATTGATGAAAGAATAATAATAAAGTTGCCAAGCAGATAGGTTGAAAATTATGGCTATAAAGCAGACAAAACTTATGGTCCAACTATAGTGGACCGAGGCAGCCAAGTGACCTTGTCAATTTTGGGCCAAGAGATTGTCGCCGAACTAGGCGAGGAAGGTGTGCACATAAAAGAAGCCTGGGACCCAGACGGCGGTAAGAAGCTAGAAATCAGAGCAATAGTTGCACCAAAAATTCCAGATTTTGAAGTTCGCGCTGCCGGCGCCATATCTATAGACGTGACCAAGCCGGGCGTAGACAAAGCCTACGGTATGAATAGGCTAATGGAAGCAACGGGCCTAAATAAAGAAGACATTTTATTCATGGGAGACAAAATTATGGACGGTGGCAACGACTACCCAGCCCAGCAAATGGGCATAGACTGCATCGCCGTAAACGGATGGGAAGACACAGCTGAAGAAATCGAAAAACTACTTTAGAAACTTTGCGGTACAATTGATTTATGTTTAAGTATTCAAAAACAAAAAATATTTTACTTTACTTAATTTTAATTTTAATTTTTATACCTTCGCCAAAATTAGCATTTGCAGAAGATGTTTTGGTTGATTTACCAACTTTTATTTCATATCCTGACAAGAACATTGGCGGTAATAGTGAGACAGTGGCGGGGCATGAGCAAATTGCGCCACCAGAGCCTACGCCACCACCTACTACGCAAACACCTCAGCCAGCCGTGTCTGTGGACCGAAATAATTTTATAGCGGTGGCTCCACAGCCAGCAACTACTGAAAATAATCCAGTATTAGGAACTTCAGAAATAAAAGGGACGCAAGGGGCGGTTAATGCGCCAAAAGGTAGTGTTTTTGTATACGAAACAGCTTTGCAGAATGCAAAATTCTATAAAAAAAGTGTGTTTTATTACTTTATTACCGGCGCACTACTAAGCCTTATTTTGATGATAGTTCTATCGATGCGACGAAAGTCTGAAAATTCTTAGCGAATTCTTTGTTGGAGAATTTGTTAGCAAACCTCCTTATCTCACCAGCGTCATATTTGGCTGGGTTGAATTTGCGAAGTGCTTCTTCTAATGACCTCACAGTCTGTTGGTCAAAGAAAGCACCCGTTTTACCGTCAACCACGTAGTCTAGGGCGCCACCAGCCTCGTAGGCGACTACAGGCATACCAGACGCCATAGCCTCTACTGGTGCGATACCAAAATCTTCCATGCTGGTAAAAATAAAGGCATCAGCATTAGATATCTGTTTTTTAAGCTCTGAGTCCGACACCCAACCAGTAAAGTTAACTGTAGGTCCGGCAAGCTTCTGTAAATTGGCAGTTTCTGTGCCTTTGCCAACCACCGTAAGTGACAATCCTAAATTATTACAGGTTTCTACGGCCAAATCTATGCGCTTATCAGGTACATGTCGGCCCCAAGTTATATATCCATTTTGGTTAGATTTGGTCCGTTTTACATCACTAAATTTGTCTACATCTACTGGCGGGAATATGGCAACGGCCGTACGGTCGTAATAAGTCTGAATATCAGCAACAATATGGTTAGAATTGCCGATAAAATAGTCAATTTTTTGGGCAGCGTTATAGTCCCGACGGCGCAGAGGTTTTACGAACAAAAACAAACCAGCGCGCGCCAAAAAGTTGAGTTTGCCAAAGCCGGGGCTCTGCAAATAATCCCTGTATTTACGCCAATAAAAATGCGGGGGAGTGTGACAATAACAGATGTGAATGGCATCTTCACGGCCACGCGCGAACTTGGCTTCGCCGTTGCCTGTGGTGCTGATGATTAAGTCATACTGTCTCAAATCTAGCTCTGCAAACCACCATTGCCTAAGCAGTGGTAAAAATTTGCGTAGCCTATTAAATGGCCAATTTTGTAAGTATCCCGTAATAACTTTGCCGTCCAGGCGCTGTCGCCATTCATTGGTGCAATAAGACGTATAAATTGGTGCATCTGGATAAATTTTATGCAGTTGCTCTATGACTTTTTCGGCACCACCACCGTACAACCAGTCATGCACTAGCGCTACTCGCAGATTTTTATTTTGCACCGATACCATTTATAACTGCCCTTAGGGTGCGAAGTAAAATTGTGATGTCTAGCCAAAAGCTCCAGTTTTGTACGTAATAAAGATCTAGTTGGCGCCTTTCATCAAAGCTAATGTTACGCCTGCCAGAAACTTGAGCCAGCCCAGTCAGCCCGGATTTGATGCTAAGAATATTATGTTTTTGGCTATAGTTTTTTAGCTCCTGGGGCACAAGTGCACGTGGGCCTACTAGGCTGATGTCGCCCTTAACTACGTTAAGTAACTGGGGTAGTTCGTCCATACTAGATGCCCGCAGAATTTTACCAAAAGATGAAATACGAGGGTCAGACGCTATGTGGTCGCCACCTTCACGGTAAGGCTTAATAAGCTCTGGTTTGCCCATTTTATTGAAGGCGTCTTCGGGACTCATATCGTTGAATTCTGGATGGAAACTACGGAATTTATACACCGTAAATTCGCGGTTAAACCGCGTAAGGCGAGTTTGCTTTAGCAAAACTGGCGCACTAGGCGACGAAATTTTTAGTAAAATTGCCGTAAGTATAGTTAGTGGTGAGGTAATAATTACCAAAATTGTGCCCAGCAAAATATCAAAAGTACGTTTTACAATGCTACCCCAGCCAATCAGTGGAGTTTGATGTACGGTTACAACTGGTGTTCCACGTAAAAGTTGCACTTCTAGATTACCAACAAAAAGTTCATTATTGCCTGGTGTAAATTTATAGGCTATGTGATGCGTTTGGGCATAAATCATAATCTCATCATTCCTATCAGGATTTTTGTACATCACGGTTTGAATTATGGTATCAACGTATGGCAAATCTTTTATGGCGGAGTCAAAATCAGGGTAAATTTTATAAAATGCCGAAGTTTTTTTGGTCACCAATCCCACAATTCTGTAGCCAGTTTTGCGGGTATTTTGCAGTTCCTCGATTATTATCTCGCTGGCCTCATTACTACCAATTATTAAAACTTTATTTACACCCCAGCCATAAGAAAACAACATATTGCGAATAAGACGAGCCAAATTTCTGAAGACTACTAAAAACGCGAAACTAAGCAGTAGTCCATAAACTGCCACTAGCCGAGCCGGAAAGATAGTGTCACTAATAACAAAGTCGTAACCGATAACAACCAGCATGCCCAGTACAGACCCTACAACCAATCTACCAAGTTCTTTGAAACGGCTGTCGTAAATTTCTTTTTTATAGAGGCCGATAAAGCTCTGAACTAATATCCAGACTGGTAAAATTGTCAAAAAAACGTACAGGTAAGTCTCTGCCGGGATTTGCTCAATAAGAGGGCGAGTGTCATATTTTACACGCAAAATGTAGGCCGTTACAAAGGCCCCCACCAAAGCCAAGAAATCGCCCAAAACTAACAAGATAGAGTAAAAAATGGTGGAATTTTGCTTCATTACTAGAGAACATTATAACACTGGTAATGGATTGATCCACTACTGATTTCTCCCCTCCAGAGCACTTTGGATTTAAAAATATAAAATCCGGCGCTCGCACACTCTTGCGATTAAGAAATCAGCATTGGGTCATAATATATAGTGCTATAATGTTCGTATAACGTTCATAAAATGAAAAAATCAAGAAAAAAACTGAAGAAAAATAAGAAAAAACTACTAGAAGCAAAACGCTTTGTTGAGTATTTTGTCAGTGGTGGAGTCTGGTTTTGGAGTGGCTATACACTCATCATACTTTTAGATAATCACATCGGATTGTTTTGGGCCAACTTTGTTGGAAATGCCGTCGGAATTACACTTAATTTCCTACTGGAACGTTATTGGGTGTTTAAGACAAAACAGCCAGCCAAGCTGGGAATTGCCACCAAACGCTACGTTATTTACACTGCGCTTAATGCCTTTTTACTAAATTATTTGATACTTTATGGGTTAGTGCAGGTTGGCATCAGGGTAGAAATTGGGCAGTTTATCGCATCGGCCTTCTTTACCGTTTGGAATTATTATTGGTACAAAGTTTATGTTTTTAAAGGACTGGATAAGCCCAGACGCACTAGGCATCATGCATAGTAATTAGTAGTTTAGGATATTTATGGAAAATGGCGTAGCTCAAGTAAAGCCAGTACGGCCAACCAAGAAGCAACAAGAACTTGTAGAATACTTACAGAAATTTATAGTTGAGCATGGTTACGGTCCAAGCTACCGCGAAATAATGGTGGGTTGTAACTATACATCTGTAGCAACGGTAGCAGTACATGTAAAAAATCTAATTGCCCGCGGGCAATTGCGCAAAAATGGTCGCTCGGCACGCTCACTAGAAATTGTTGGCGATTTAAAATCATCAACAGCAAAATTGCAGACCAATGAGATAAAACCAGCCGAGGAAAAGTGGCTAACAGAAAAAATCGACTATATGTTTAAACAGCTAGAAGAAAACACAATAATCACCTCGGATTCTTTAAATAATCTCAAAATTTTAGTCGACGGCTTAAAAGTCATGGGGCTGGAAAACGTAGCCCTATCTTTCAATACCAGACTCAGCGACATTAAAAAACGGTTATAATAGTTTATGATGGAAATATTACAGGCCATAATACTCGGAATTATCGAGGGATTAACAGAATTTTTGCCGATATCTAGCACTGGCCATTTGATTGTTGCCAGCGACGTGATGAATTACAAGGACACGGCCGAAATTTTTACGGTAGTGGTGCAAATGGGTGCAATTTTTGCCGTAATTTGGTTTTATCGCGCAGATTTAATCCAAAAAATATCTGGATTTTTTAAAAAAGAGCCAGCATCTGTAAAATTTATATATTTTTGGGCACTGGCAACAATACCCGTGCTGGTAACGGGCTATTTGCTAAAAGACTATCTGACCGATTTGGCCGTGGCAACCACAGTGGGTATAACTCTAATTATGGGTGGAATAGCCATTTGGCTAATAGAAAATTATCATAAATCAGCCGAATTTTCTGGCGACGTAAACTTGCAAAAAATTACTAAAAAACAAGCAATATCTGTGGGTTTATATCAAGTTATAGCACTAATACCTGGAGTTTCACGCTCTGGAGCAACCATCATGGGCGGACTAGTATCTGGTATGGACCGCGTTACGGCTACGGCTTTTTCGTTTTATCTAAGTATCCCAGTGATTTTACTGGCCGGAAGCTACCAGCTAATAAAAGGCCGGCATGATTTTGGCACCGTAGCTGGTGGTGGGATGGCACTAATCGTTGGCACTATTGTGGCCTTTATCACTGCACTAGTAGCCATAAAATGGCTACTAAAATATGTCTCAAGGCACGACTTCAAAATCTTTGCATACTACCGTATTATCGCCGGCGTACTTATCTTATTAGTAGTCTTATAAACGGATATCCAATTCCAAGGAGCCTCCTTGGAAACACTATACGTAAACTAGCATCTATTATTTTGGGGCGCTACAGTTGGTGTATTTTTTACGGCTTGCACGCTACCAGTAGCGTGATAAACTAGACTTACTTTAAATTACAAAAATGCTGGAATCTCGTGAAACTCGAGTACTGTGCCGCAACGGTTAAAGTCCGATACAGCTTAAGATAAAGTCTTCCGAGCCAGAAGCAAAATACTAGCTTACTTTAACTTCTGCTCGAAAAGACAGAGGTATTTTTATGACCGTCGCAGTCGCTGAACTAGACCCAATAACAAGAATACAAAATCCAGAGTTGAGTGCGGGAGTGGAGATATTTGATCCAAAAATAATTCCCGAAACAAGAACTCGCGAAGATTGTATATTGGGTGATGTTGATGATCTTGCTCGATTTCGTACAGCTGATGGGTATGAACCACATGCTATAAATAGTGTTAAGCAAAATAAAGTCACTGCAGTTCAAGAAGGTGCGTTGCCTTACGCACGATCTCATGTGAAACATGAATTCCAAACTTCAGCTGAAGGCAGGGGTGGCTTGATAATGGACTTAGGTAGGACAGCCGTAGAGACTGCGATGAGGGGTATGGATTGGTATAGGTTTGAGGCGACCAAAGCCCGTGGTGAAATAGAAATAGAGCACGCCGTTCATAATCAAGAAAATCTTCGTGAAGGAGTGGCTCTCGTCAAAATCTCTCCCAAAATGACTAGAAAAGACGGTTCACTTGAGGTAGCAAAGACTGATGGTGTAGCAGATGCTGATTCTTTGCAGGTGTACAAGTTAGGAGAAGACGAAAAGTCGGCAATAACTGAGTGTATCTTGGTCCCAGATGTGCCAATACAGGCGTGGGCAAGCATGTTAGAGGATTCAAAAAACATATTTGGTAAGTCTATTGTTGTTGAAGACCCAGAATCAGCCTTGGCGGTTATGAAAGCCTACGAAGATATGGAAGTATCTGTCGATGAATTGCCCGAGGGTCCAATTAGTGTTTTAGTGGCGGTGTCGGAATATATAGAAGATCCTATAGCTAAAGACAAAGTCACTAAACACATAGACTTATTCAGAGCTGCCGATCAACAAGAGTTAAGCGAGCAAGCATTAGTGCCTGCAGAACGCTGGCTACAGTTTGACATGAGCATAGATCAAAGTTTGGCATTTGGGCTAGCGAATAGAGATATTGAACAGTTCATAGAAGATTTACAGGACAGGTGGGGTGATGAAGACCGTAAAGTTATACAGAATCACCGATTTGATAATGGGTATATCATGACTCGTGAACTTGCGGCAATTTTACAGAATGCAGAACGTAATATTATTCTTACGGCTACGGCGGTTGTAGCAGGGAATGCATCAGTGCTAAAACAAATTACTCCAGAAGTGGCTAAAGCAATTTATCGGAATGAAATAGCTATACAGAATGCACACCGCGCAGGATTTGAAATATCTGCCTTTGCTGGCGATAACGGCAGATTAATCGCTAGTCAAAACGTTAAAGTTGGTGGTGGTTGTTCTGGAAGTAATGTCGCAAACTTCAAGGCAGACGGAGACCCATTGGCTTTTGACAGTATTACTGATCAAAAAGACGATGGAGATTGTGAGTTTATTTCTAAGTCGTGTCCAGAATGTGGGACAAAAAACGTAAAAACCATAGTTACAAAAACCCATATTTCAGGCAGTTGTGGTTGTTCAAAGACAAAATCTTAGTTAGATTCGGCGTCTTTGAGGTGCGCTTCTAAGGATGCTATATGTTTTTCTCGATATTTTGTAAACTCTTCTTTTTCGCCACCTGTGCGCCTAATAAGTCCACTCATTTTTTCTGTACCAACGTGGTGTGGAATCATTACATAGCCAACGCCTAAGTCATAAAGTTCGGTTGCTTCTTTAATATTATTTGCATGGGCGATAACTAAAGCGTCTGGGTTAACTTTGTTTACTAAATTGGCAAGAAATACGTTAGTTTCGTGGTCGTTAATTGTCGAAACTATCATTTTACTTTTTTCTATACCAGCTTCTTGCAAAAGTTCTATGTCTTTTGCGTCACCATAAAGATAGTCTACCTTTTGGTTTTGTAGAATCTCTATAACATCTGGGTCATAATCAATCACTAGGAATTTTCTACCCATTTCTTTAAAAGTTTTTATAAATTCATGCCCACCGTGGTGGTAACCCAGTAAAATATTTTGATAAGAGTTAGGTGAGCGTTTTTCTTTGTAAATTACTTCTTTTTCGAACATGTTTAGTTTGATGCGGTCAAAGTACATAAATAATTTATCGTCATATTGCATGAGGTAGGTTGATACTGCGATGGTGATGATAGCTACCAGAGTAATTAGTGTGCCTACTTCTGGCCGAATAATATTGTCGGTTACAGCCAGCACAACCAGTACGATAGAAAATTCACTGATTTGAGATAAGTTTATGCCGGCCTTAAAGCTGACACGTTTGGCGTAGCCTAACCCTCCGGCAACAGATGTAATTACAAAAGGCTTAATAAATATCACTATCAAAGACAAAATAATTGCCGGGAAAAAGACTTTACCTAAATCATCAAAATTCATCTTTTCGC
This sequence comes from Candidatus Saccharimonadota bacterium, assembly GCA_043741255.1. Classification (GTDB taxonomy): domain Bacteria; phylum Patescibacteriota; class Saccharimonadia; order Saccharimonadales; family 2-12-FULL-41-12; genus JALHOM01. The sequence continues at coordinate 14,719 of JAYUAP010000005.1, forward strand.
CCAGGTCTATAAAGAAAAGTACGATAAAGAAGTCACGTAGTGGTCGCAAGCGAGCAGCGATTTCCTGCACAAAGGGTGAGACTGCTAAGGCAACTCCTGCAAATAAAGCGCCGATTTCTATAGAAAATCCGGCTTTTTCAAACAAAGTTGCAATCCCAAAACCCCAAGCTATAGCAAACAAAAACAACAGTTCTTGGGTACTGGCCATATATTTGGCAATTTTTGGCAGGACTTTGGTGCTACAAATAGCCAAAAAGATTAGTAGAAATATAGACTTGGCTGCAAGTACAAGCAGTTCACTAATGTCGAGTCCACCACCTCCACGGCCGGCGACTACGAATAACAGCGCCAAAATGGCGATTATATCTTCGACAAGGATTATGCCAATGGCAATCTGTCCGTGCAGTCGGTTTTGCTCTTTTTTGTCCGACAGTAGCTTAACAATAATAATTGTGCTGCTAAAGAACAGGCACAGTCCAATGATAAACGCTTCGGTCTTACTAAAACCAAGAATCGACGAAGTCGCAAAACCAACCATCGTGATAGTTAACAGAGACGAAATAGAGCCGATTATTACGACTTTACCTAATTTACGCAGTTCACCAATCTGCATACCCAGACCAATAATGAATAGCAGTAGAGCAATCCCGATATCTGAAAACGAGTTAAACAGGTCTGTGGAGTGTATTAAATTTAGCCCGGCGGGCCCAACAATCAGCCCGGCAACGATATAACCCAAAATTAAGGGTTGTTTTACCAGACGCATCATAATAGACACGACGGCCGTTACAACAATTACTAGACTGAGTTCACTAAATACTGATTCCATATAATAGATAGTTTAAAGATAAAAGCATAAAGATAAAAGGTTTTTTACTTTTATATCAATGAAATTTTAACTATACTTCGAATACAGTGAAAGACATATTTAGAAAATTTGCTACTAAAACTTCGGTGATGGCTGGGTCGGCCAATGCTTTTTTATTGGCTTTAATAGCAATAGGTGTTTGGGCATCCACTGGGTCATTTTTTGACTTTTCTAACACTTGGCAGCTGGTTATTAATACCGGTACAACCATCGTTACATTTTTAATGGTGTTTTTGATTCAAAATACTCAGAATCGTGACGGTAAGGCCATGCAACTCAAATTAGATGAGTTAATTCGCTCCACTAAGGCCCGCGATGCCTTTGTAAACTTAGAAGATTTAAATGATGAAGAGCTGGCAGAGCTGGACAAAGAGTTCCAGGCTATACATGAAAAACAAGAACACAGCCCAGTCATGAAAAAATTGCACAAAACTATTCAGGCCGAGCACGAACGCCGAAAATCGAAAGGTTTATCTGCCAGTAGTATCAATTCCTTTCTCCACAAAAAAATCTAATTGCCGGGGTCCTGTCAGCCCGTCCGCCCCGCGGACTGCCAACCCATTTAATTATTTTTGAGCTGAGTGCACTTTCTCAATCGCAAGAGCCCGAGCGAGCGCCGGTTTTTATATTTTTAAAACCAAAGTGCGACTTTCGAGGGAAAAAAGGCAAACTCTTGCCTGCAATCTTGACATGGTTATGCTTGTCGTTGTATTATTTAACCACTGAAAAGGTAAGCACCCAGAGACTGCAAACCTTGAGTTATTAAAAAACCAAAAAAATTAAAATAACAAAAAATATGCCTCACAGTAGGCGTATTTGTGTTTGTGAGGTGAGAGTAAAATGCCAGTAAAAGTAAAATATATGTCCAGTAACAGGGCTGTTGTTAAGGTTCAAGTCAAAAAGCCAAAGTGGCAAGAGTATTTAAACTACTAGATTTATTGGTTAAAGGCTAAGGCTGCGTCTAGTAGAGACGTAAAACCACCGATATCGGTTGGGTTTTTATCCAGTTTTTTGCCATTGATAACGAAGGTAGGGGTAGAGGTAGAACCGAGGTCTTGAGCTGCCTTTCGGTCGGCATTAATCAGGTCGGTTGTTTCGGTTGACGTCATATCTGTCTTAAACTGGTCAACGTTTAAACCAAGCTGAGTAGCAAAAGTTACAAAAATAGATGTTGGGTCGCTTGCAGAAGCCCAAGAATCTTGTTGGTCATAAAGTGCGTCATGCATCTCGAAGAATTTACCCTGTTTAGATGCGGCTTCAGCAGCTCTACTACCGATGAAGGCGTTTTGGTGGATTTGAGTTAGCGGAAAGTGCCTAAATTGGAAAGCAACTTTGTCACCATAATCTTTTTTTAGTTGTTGGACAATTGGGAAATAAGCCTTGCAGGCTGGACACTGGAAGTCGCCATATTCAAGTAGCGTAACCTTACTATCTACTTTGCCGGTAACGTGGCTGGTGGTTTGCCCTGTAGAGGTACTACTATTTGCGTCACCTGGCTTATCTTTGTTAGTAAATGCTAGCAGTGCAAAAAGGCCACCAATAATAACTACTACGATTGCTATGAATTGTTTACTCACGATTTTCCTTCCAAAGTTAGCTTACTCTATAATAACAAATATAAAAGGGCTATTATATAGTTATGGGGCACATAGTATTAATAAGTTTGTTAATAATCTTTTCGTTGATATTCGCTACTGTAGCTAAATTTTATGATAGCGTGCCTGAAAAAGAACTGAAAAGGCGCGCTCGTAGCGGAAATTCTACATCAACAATTTATTACATGATAGTTAAAAATCGTCAGGTTGCTGAGTTTTATCTAAAGCTAATCATGTTAATTCTAGTTGTTTGGGCTTTTGTGCTAATTAGCTCAAGTTTTAATCAGTTTTGGGCAGTTGTCGTGATAATGGTTGTCAGCATTGTGTATTTTTTTGTTTTAGCTTCAGAAATCCTAGCTGGTAGACTAGCCAAGATTATTTCGCCAATTTTCCTGAATCTTATCGTTAAGACCAAGAAATATACTTTAAGAATAGCCAAACTTGCCGATGTATATTTGGCAAGCAAGCCAAGGAGTAAGGTATACGAACTAGAAGATTTGGTTGAGCTAATCATGGCTCAAAAAAATGCCAAAACTAACCGGATTGATACGGCTAAACTTGATTTGGCTCTGAGCACGCTAACTTTTGGCGATAAAACAGTTATTGAGCTGATGATGCCAAAGAAAAATGTCCGATTTGTCGATGGCGATGAAACTATTGGTACGATATTGATTGATGAATTACATCAAACCGGTCATCGATATTTTCCGGTTTATAAAAACGACAAACATAACATCGTGGGCACTTTGGACCTCAATGATTTGGTAGAAAAACGCCTAAGCGGTAAAGTCGCATGGGCAATAAACTCTGAAGTTATTGAACTAAATCAGGAGGATTCGTTACAGGACGTGCTGGATTTATTCTTGAAAACAAAACAGCAGTTTTATGTAGTCGTTGGGCCAGGGCAAAAATTGGTCGGTGTATTAAACATCGAACAAGTCTTAAAGGCAATGATTGGCAAAAACTAGAACGAGGCTAATTCTTTACAAATATATTGTGAAGCTCGGCCGGTAAATTTAGGACCCTTAGCGTGCCAATGGTGTCAGTTGGCAGGCCCATGCAGTTGTATCCAACTTGGCTAGAGGTCCAGCCGGTTTGGACTGATTTAGAAAGTTCACGTAGATTGCTAGTGTATTTATACTGGCCAGATTTTGTTAATTCGTAAAGTCTGGTTGCTGGGATAGCTGATTCGTCGCACTGATAATTACGCCTAGAACCCAGATTCAAATCGTCAAACTGCACCCGTTGAGCGAACGCAGTCGGACCACGTAATCTTGCCAGCATAGTGTTAGACCTAACTACTCCAAAGCCCAGGGTATTAGTTCTTGGTATGGCGGCGGTGAGAGTACGTCTGTCAGAATTTTCGAACATTGTGCCGATAATTTCTTCCCACGAAGCCGTGGGTTGTGACATTTTTCCTAGAGCCAACAGCCCGCTCACAAAAGGTGTTGCAAAAGAGGTACCCGCAACACTACTGGAATATGCGCTGGTTTGGTTGGTTGAGCTATATGTTGTGGTGGCTATGGTTTGTCCCGGAGCCAAAATGTCCAACTGGGCACCATAATTGCTAAAGCTAGCCAAGTTCCCGCTGGAGTTTATAGCACCTACGGCAACTACTTCTGGATAGTTGGCTGGGTAGGATATGCAGTCGCAACCATTATTGCCGGTGGCCGAAACTACCAATGCACCATGGTCCAGTGCGTATAAAATGGCATTACGCACGTAAGGGTCGTCGGTACTTGTGCCGAGGCTAATGCTAATTATATCGGCGCCTTGATTTACAGCGTAGTAAACAGCCTGGCCTACCGTGAAACTGTCTCCGTAGCCGTTGTCATCTAAAGCCTGAATCGGCAGAATCTTAGTGTGCCAGTTAACTCCAGCAATCCCGACTCCATTATTGCCGCTGGCACCTAAGACGCCGGCGACCATTGTACCGTGAACCGTACCACTGCCCGTGGGGTTAATTTGCCCAGCCTGAACACTAGAGTCAAAATTTACAAAGTCCCAGCCAGTGATATCGTCTTTGTAGCCATTTGAATCATCATCTAGATTATTACACGATTTGTCTAAAGCCAGGCTTTGGTCCGTACAATTTAAATCTGAAGGATTTTGTTCAGTTGTTGCACCGGTCTCGTTATCAACAATTTGGTCGAAGTTATCATCGATATTATTACACGATTTGTCTAAAGCCAGGCTTTGGTCCGTACAGTTTTTATCACTAGGACCTTCGCTTGAGCTAGGGCCACTTTCTCCCGAATTTACTGCCCAGCGCCCGGTAAATTCTTGATGGCTAAGCGCAAAACCGGTGTCTATAACTGCAACTTTAGTTTGGTAAGTGCCGGCTGGGATGTCCCACACTTCATTCATCCCGTTTGGCGCTACCCACCACTGGCTATATGACGGGTCATTTGGTGTCATGAGAGTTGCGTAGACTCTGTTAGGGTATACGATTCCATTTTCGATAATCTCGGTTTTTGGTTGTTTGTTTTGAAGGACTAAAGGCCGGGAGGTAGTTACCGGCTTGTTTGGTGACGATTGAGGCGAATGGCTAACTACTCTATTTTCTTTAGGCTGGTTAGTAACTGGCTTTGACGAAGCAACAGAAGTTTTAGGAGTTTTTATCTCTGGTGCGCTAGTTTGCGCGGGCCCGATAATAGCAAAAATACCTAAAACCAAAATCGCCACCAGAATTATCCGCCCAAAGAGTTTCCTCATGCTATAATTATGCAATAAAACCAATGTAATTAGCTACCTTTTGGTTGTTATACGAGGGAGAACTTGATGTCTGGTAGAGTCCTAAGCTCTGAACTACATGACCATGTTGGTCAAAACGTCTGTATAAAAGGTTGGTTGCACAAAAAACGCTTGCTCGGCGGTCTAACTTTTATAAATGTACGTGACCGACGCGGTGTTACCCAGGTGCTGATTCAGGATAAAAACGAAGTTGAAAAACTCCGCGGTTTGCAGATTGGCACAGTTTTAACAGTGAACGGACAGGTAGTGGACGAGTCACGTTCACCAATCGGCGTCGAAATTCATGACCCAGTTATAACTGTTGATGCGCCGGTAACTGATGAACCACCGATAGAAATCGATAAACCGATTCAGCATAGAAGCGAAAATCTGGATACTTTGTTTGAAAACAGAGTTTTAAATATCCGTAACATACAGGAACAAAAAATCTTTAAAATCAGGGCCAGTCTAACGCGGTACTTGCGCGAATTTTTGCAAGAAAACGAATTTATAGAGATTGATACGCCTAAATTACTGGCTGGTGCGACAGAAGGCGGGGCAGAAGTGTTTCAGCTAGATTATTTTGGAAAGACAGCAACGCTGGCCCAAAGCCCGCAATTTTATAAGCAAATAATGGTTGGTGCGTATGAGCGAGTTTTTGAGATAGCACATAGTTACCGGGCTGAACCGAGTGCTACCACAAGGCACTTAACAGAGCTAACTATGCTGGATATAGAGATGGGATTCGTGGACAGCCACGAAGAAGTTATGATGATGGTGGCTAATATGACCAAGTATGCCCTAAATAAAGTTTATGAAGAGTCTGCTGATGATTTAAAAGTCTTGAACGCTCCAGAACTTAAATTAACTGACGAAGTACCAAGTTTTAGCATTGCTCAAATACACGAAATGTACAGCAATGCGACCAAAACCGACGTAACTGATGAAAAAGATTTAACTCCAGATGAAGAGCGTTGGATAGCCGAGCATGCCCGCAAAGAAATGGGTAGTGATTTGGTTTATGCCACTGACTTTCCTGCAGAAGCCGGCAAGTTTTATCACAAATTTAAAGATGACGGCACTGTGGCTTGGGCAGATTTATTATTCCGCGGGCTAGAGATTGCTACGGTACCACTTCGTGAAAATAATTACGAAAAAATGATTCAGCAAATGACCGATGCAGGACTGGACGTAAACCATGAGGGCTTCAAGTATTATCTTCAAGCCTTTAAATACGGTTTACCACAGCATGGTGGTTGTGGCTTTGGAGTTGATAGGTTAGCCCAAAAAACCATTGGCCTAGCTAACGTCAAAGAAGCTACGTTATTCCCCCGTGATATCAATCGTCTCACTCCTTAGGGATAATTTTATAACTGGGTGGAAAACATTAGCTTTTTCTGGTATGCTACATCTATAAATATTTAATAACAAAAAAATGGCAAAATCAAAAAAACCTGAAGATAATCAAGAGCTGACTTTCATGGGTCATAGCGTTGATTCAGAGATTCAAAAAAAGGTTGAACAATATATGGAAGTGGACGAATCGGCAGTGCCAGAAACTGCTGAAGAATCAGCACCTGTTATAGCTTCAGATGGGCTAGTTTCTACTGCGCCCCTGCTCCCTACAGATGAACTCCCTGCTATGGTAAAAAATGATACGTCGGCTCCTCAAAAAATAGCTATTAAACATTTTGAAGAAACTGAAGCTGAACCAAAAGTCGATGATGAAACAACAGTAGAAACCGAAGTAGCTGTCAGTGAAGCAGAGGAAGTTGAGCCAGAAAAGTCCGTTGTGGAGACTGACGAAGCGCCGCTTGACTCTGAATTAATTGATTTGAACAGCGACCCAGATGTTATTGCTGCACCCGGGTTTGAAGATGATGATATAGACAAGACAAAAACTATAGGTGAACTAGCTGGTAGTTTGCCGTTGGATGACACTCAATTAGGCCAAGTGATTGAAGAAATTGTCGCTGAAGATGCCGATAAGCTACTAGAAGTTGAAGACGAAAAGACTAAGGACGAAGCAACGACCGTAGAGGTAAAACCCAAAAAAGAAAGAAAAAAACGGGGCAATTTCTTTAAAGCTTGGTTAGGAAATACACTTTATAGAAATATTACAATCGGACTAATCATGCTGGGGATAGTCGCCAGTCTAGCAATACCAACTTCGCGTTATTTTGTGCTAAATACGGCTGGAGTTAGAGCATCGGTATCTATAAAAGTATTGGACGATAAAACTAGTTTACCGCTAAAAAATGTGGAATTTGTAGTAGATGGTAAATCTACTAAAAGTGACGGCAATGGAGACGCGAAATTAGACAAGGTTAAACTCGGTAAACTAAAAGTCATTATTAAGAAATCGGCATTTGCCGAACTAAAAAAGACCGTTACATTGGGTTGGGGTAGTAATCCATTAGGCGAACAAAGGCTTGTGCCTACTGGAACTCAATTTACATTTACTGCCAAAGATTTTACCTCTAATAAACCAGTTTCTGACACCGAGGTTAATTTCGGTGATAGCAGTGCAAAGTTTAACCCTGAAGGTGAGGCTGTTTTGACCATCCCAGCTGTCGAGGATGACCAAATCGAAGTGACTGTTAGTGCCAAAAACTATCGTGATGAAAAAGTAAAAATCTCTACTACCACCAAAGATAAAACCAATGTATCCATGGTTCCAGCTAAAAAACATGTTTTTGTGTCCAAGCGTAGTGGCAAGCTTGATTTGTATAAAACAGATGTAGACGGCAAAAACCAAGCAGTTATTCTAGCAGCAACCGGCATAGAGCGTGAGGAATCTTTGAGCCTTTCATCGCATCCAACAAAACCAGTAGTGGCTTTTGCATCCACCAGGGAGAATAATCGTAATCAAGACGGATTCTTGCTGACAACCCTCAATCTTATTTATTTAGACACCAACGAAGTTGTAAAAGTGGCCCAGTCTGAACGGATTCAGATAGTTGATTGGTCTGGCGATTATTTGGTTTATGTAAAAATCACTCAGGGCGCCAGCGAAGCCAACCCAAACCGCCACAAAATAATGAGTTACAACATCGAACAACAGACCGAAAAAGAACTAGCCAGCACCAACTACTTTAACGATGTTGTGTCCGTTAACGGTGTAATTTATTACAGTCCGGCCGTATATAAAGTTAATGGCAAAGTTGGATTGTATCGAGTTAATGCTGATGGCACTAATAAAAAAACAATTTATGACAAAGAAGTCTGGAACTTATTTAGAACAACATATGACAAATTTAGTTTGTCTGTTGGCCAAGATTGGTATGAGCTGAACCTTCCCAATGATGAAGTAAAAAAAGTTGGTGGCGCACCGTCTGTGCTGAAGTCACGAGTCTATGTTGATAGCCCAAATCATAAACAAAGTATCTGGGTTGACGTGCGTGATGGCAAATCGGTATTGCTCAATTATTCGGTAGATAAAAAAAGCGACCAAGCACTTGTTAACGAAAGTGGCATAAAAAATCCAATTTATTGGCTGGATGACGATCATGTAGTTTATAGGGTTGCCGATGGTGATGAAACGGCTGATTATGTCTTAAGTTTGAGTGGCGGGGAGCCAAAGAAAATTGGCGATGTAACCAACACAATAGGCATTGACCGCTGGTACTACTTTTAGCTACTAATCCTGCGCCAGTCTGCTTGAGTAGTCTCTGCTCGGTAATTTTTAGGGTAGTATGTTAGACTTTAAATGTGAAGACTAAATATGATAAAAGTGTAGATTCTGCATTGATTTTTTTTGGAGAAGGTAACTCTGTTGAGACCTTAGAATTACGCCCCGGTTCTGGTATATTTGTTGATTTTAATCTGGCTGGAGAAATAGTAATGATTGAGGTTCATGATGCCAGTGAAAGGCTGTCGGAGAGTGTACTAGCTGTAGCTGAGCTTGCAATTGATGAATCTACTCAATTATTAATGAAAGAAACAAACTAGTCTCTGAGTATACGAATCTGCTTATGCTACAATTTAGTTAAGAAGAAAGAAGTTATATGCAGAATGACATTGTTAAGCGTACACCAACAGCTCCAAACAAGACAGAGATTAAATCCGATGAGGTAAAGCCGGCCGATGCGTCTGTTTCACCCAAAGCAGCAGAGGTTGCTCCTATGGATTCTGAGGCGTCAGTAAAAACTCAGACAGTACCAAATGCTTCCCCACTTCCAGTAAATGATGAAATAAAATCAAGCGAAAAACCCCAGAAAGACAAAGAGAAAAATAAAGAAACTCCTAAAAAAGTTGAGCCGCAACAGCCAGCACCAATAAAACAACCAGCTGGACCAGCGATAGCCGTTGTCTCGGCCATTATTATTTGCCTAATTTTAATAGGTCTTGTAGTTTACTCACAGATGTCAAAGAGCTAAGAGTCAACTTTCCTTTGTGTCATTATTTTTCAAGGTTATTTGCGTGTTGGGGATTTCGATGTTTGATTTACGAAGTTCTTTTATAAGCAGGCGGTAAAATGCGTCTTTAACTTCTACAGCATTATCACTGCCAGTACGCCCAACAATTCTGACTTTTATGCCGTCATTATGAAAGCCCTTAACGCGGTCTAGCCTAGGCGGTTCTTTAATCTTCTTGGCAAACTCTGGATTTTCTATCAATTTTTCACTCACTCTGTCTATCAGTAGCGATAATTTTTCTATGTCTACATCTGACGGAAAGATAATATCCTCGGCGATTCCACCGTAACTCATTGTTTTATTGGCCGTCCAACTGATTGTTCCGTTTGGTACATGGTAAAGCGTGCCGTCAATATTACGAATCACAGTAGTGCGAATAGTAATGGCTTGAACTTCACCTTTAATTTTGTCATTTAGCTCAATCACGTCGCCAACTCTATATTGGTTTTCAGTGATAATAAATAAACCGCTAGTTAAATCTTTAATCAAGCTCTGCGCGCCAAAGCCCAAGGCGATACCCAAAATCCCAGCACTGGCAATAACCGGTGTTGTATTAAGCCCTAACTCAGAAATTATCATGATGCCGGCAATTATGACCACAGCTACTTTTAAAATTGCACTAATCAAACTATCCAGAGTTTTTAGGCGTTTGATTCGGTCAGATTTAGTAGGGTATAGGTCTCTGCGAACAGTTTTCTCTAGTAGTTTCATAATGATTTGCGAGCCAAAATTTTTTACTAAATATGCCAAAAAAATTATCAGGACAATCTGATAACCATGATCACCCATCCATGAGGTGAATTTATCCCACACATTTACTGATATTTGGTTGAATGTTTGAAAAATTACTTGGTCCATAAAATTATTCGTTTAAACTGTATATATAAGTATATAGGTTTTAACCATAACCAGCAAAGGACCAAAATGAATTTTAATGAATACCAAACTCGAGCAATTGTAACCGATAGCTATGAAAACTCAGGAAAGAATATTAGTGTTACTGAACTAGCTTTTTTAAACAAAGTTTTAGGCTTGGTTGGAGAATCTGGGGAAGTGGCCGAAAAAATAAAGAAAGTTTTGCGCAATCAAGATGGCAAAATGAGCGAAGATGATAAAAAAGAAATCATTAAGGAACTAGGCGACATACTTTGGTATATGGCTGTTTTATCTTCTTATTTAGGTTACGATTTTGAAACCGTAGCAAAGAATAACTTAGATAAATTGGCAGACCGAGCTAAACGAGGCGTTATCAAATCTAAAGGCGATAACCGTTAGTTTTTGTAATTTGCTCGTAGCCATTCGTCCAAAGACTGGCCACCACCACCGCTCATACAGACAACTAAATCGCCATTTTTTGTGTGGTTATCAATGGCTTTTTTTAGATTTTCGTTCAGTTGCGCTGGTTCGGCAATCTCTTTGTTGCTAAGTTCTTGTATAAGTTCAGCGGGCGTTAAAATTTGTTGGGCAGGGTCTTCGCGTGCTTGGTAGCTTGGTACCCAATACAGTTTTTTTACACCTTTAAATAAGTCTTTATATTCATGTTTTACATAATGCTGGCGTCGGTTGGTCAGAGGCTCATAGATAACCACAACATTGCCTGAAACCTCGCTAGCAAGTTGCAAACATCCGGCAATTTTGGGCGGAGTGTGAGCGTAGTCAGTGTATAAATTATCAGCCAGTTTTTCGAACCTACGGCTAAGACCGGGAAAGTTTTGCATAATTTCGACAAATTCTGATATTGGTTTGCCTGTCAAACTAGCAACAGCGCACATCACCTGAAAAGCATTACGACGATTTACATTTCCAATAATACTTAACTTGTTAAGCAGTTCATCATTGGGGTTAAGAACAATATCTTGGTCCTTGAGCTCTAGTTTATTTGCGTCCAAATCATCTTGCCAAATTATATTGAAGTCTGATTGATTAATAAACTTCTGAAATGCTTTTACATATTCATCGCGAGTCTTAAAAATTTCGTGGTGGTCATAGTCTACGCCAGTAATTATGCTAATCTGGGGATGAAATGACAGAAAATTATAGTCAAATTCGTCACACTCATAGACAAAATATTTGGAAGTCTCATCATAATGTCCCATGTCTCCAAAAGGTATTTTGGCACCGACAGAATAACTAACTGGCATATCTAGTTGCTTAAGTAGCCAAATGGCCATAGCCGTAGTTGTTGTCTTCCCATGAGTGCCGGCTATTGCCACCAATTTTTTAGCAGAATCTTCAATAATCTTGTTTAGTAGCTCATCACGTTTACTGTGTTTTATTTTATTTTCATTGGCGAAGGCAATTTCTGGATGGTTGGGGTTTTCTATAGCTATGGCCGATGAGTAAACTAACCAATCAATTGGATTTTTTGAATGAATATTTGTAATATTTTCACTATCACTACCGATGTGAATCGATTCTATGCCTTGCTTTTTTAGGTATTGAATATACTGAGAATCTTGTTTATCTGACCCAGATACTGCGAATCCCTTTTGATGAGCAATTAGCGCTAATGGACCAATAGCTGTGCCACCGATGCCGATAAAATATATATGCATACCTATATTCTATGGTTAAAAGAGTAAAGTTAAAAGTTTTTAGTATATAATTAGTATTAGAAATAACTAAAAAATAAAAATGAATCTAGACACGATATTAAACTTCTTTAGCCTAAAGACTCATCCATTCCGGAAGATGACTTTTGATGAGCTGAGTGAGCTATATGTCAGTATGATGCTCAGAAGTCTGGCAATGAGCATGTCTGGGATTTTTATACCCATATTTTTATACCATTTGAATTATAAAATTTGGCAAATACTTTTATATTATTTTATTGTTTTTGGCACCCAATATCTTTTCGCGATTCCGTCTGCTAAAACTGTGGCCAAAATAGGGCCAAAGCACACAATTATGATTAGTTATCTTATGCAAATTTTAACTCTAATTGCGTTGATATTTTTAAAAGACATGCCCTATCTTTTTGCTTACTCGGCGATTGTTCTTGGTATTGCTAATATTTCGTTTTTTACGTCATTTCATATAGATTTTTCTAAAGTAAAACACAAAGAAACAGGTGGGCGAGAACTCGGATTAGTTTATTTGGGTGAACGGCTTGGAGCTGTCCTAGGACCAGTAATCGGTGGCTTGGTAGCATTTATTTTTGGGCCCAAATTCATATTTTTGGCAGCAATTTTGGTGTTAATTTCGGCAGTCATACCGCTGTTTTTGACAAAAGAGCCAACTCGACTCAACCAAGATTTAATGTACCAAGATCTCAGCTTTAAAAAGATAAAACGAGACGTTATTTCTTATAGTTTCTTCACTGTTGAGGCTGCTGTTTCTATGATAATTTGGCCGTTATTCCTAGGCGTGTTTGTGTTTTACAAAAATCCATATATTCAACTAGGTAGTATCATGTCAATTTCTATTATTGTTTCATTAATTGTAGCCAGAGTTTACGGAAAGCTGATTGATAACTATCAGGGGCGTAATTTGCTTCGGTTTAGTGCTAGTTCTAACGCTGTACTCCATATGTTTCGGGTGTTTACTAATGGTTTTACTGGGGCACTTGGCATTAACCTGGTTAATGAAGTCATCACGCCAGGCTATAAGATGCCTACTTTTAAAGGTATGTATGACGCCGCTGATAGCTATCCAGGGCATAGGATTGTATATATCAGTGTTATGGAGGTGTTTAGTTCTATGTCGCGTATGATATTTTTTGGATTGGCCACTGTATCGGCCTATTATTTTCAGACCGGCCGGCCTTTCTTTGCCATATTATTTAGTGTAGGAGCTATTTGTTCGCTACTAATGATGGTAGAAAAATATCCAGCGCTGAATTCAAAAAAGTTTAGATTATGGCCATTGTAAATTCTAAAAACCACTACGGTAGTAAATTATTCATTGTTTTAATTCTAGCCATTATTTCTGGATTTATATCTGTTTCTGCGCTACGTGGTAACTACACAGCCATGACCAAACTACGTAGTGCGGTAACAGTTGCTGACGAGCAAAATACTGATGTTGAAAAAGCACTCAAAGATTTGCGTACCCACGTTTATTCCCATATGAATACTAATCTTTCCAGTGGTAATGACTCTATCAAACCACCAATCCAACTAAAAGCACGCTATGAAAGGCTTAGGGCTCAGGAGGCCGAACGGATAAAATCCTATAATGCTAGCGTTACATCAGAAGGTGAAAGAGTATGTGGTGGGCTATATCCAGCTGGCGGGTTTAACGCCGTTAGGGTGCAGTGTATACAGAGTTATGTAGCCGAAAACGCTATTACTGAATCAGTAGTCCCAGATGATTTGTACAAGTTTGATTTTATCTCACCCGCTTGGTCGCCAGATTTAGCTGGCATTAGTATGGTACTTTCTATTGGTTTTTTCATCGTATTCTTTTCAACCGTCGCCAAGATACAAATAAAAAAGCGCTATTTCTAGCGCTTTTTTATAATTTTGATTTTAACTAACGAGTTGTGGTATTAGTTTTTGTGGGGGTCGTGGTGGTTGGGTTTGTTGTGCCTGTTGAAGTACTAGGTGTTGATGAAGCTTGTTTGGTACAGTCTTCACCGTTAGGATATTGTTGTTTGTACTGGTCTATAGCTTTTAGAACTTGTCCATCAGCTTTTAGGTTCTCCCAGAAGATAACTTGCTCTCTGTTAATTACCATAGAATCTTGAGGGCCGTGTAGTTCACAACCTAGTTTTACCAAAGATACGTCATTAGAGTTGCTTGCGCTGGCGTTGCCATCTGGTTGAACCTGTTGGTTAACTCTTAGATAATAAATATTGCTAAGTTTAAGATATTTACTATTTAAATCTTTGACGTTACCAAAGTATACTTGACCACCGTTCAAGAAAACGGCTTGGTATTTAGAAGTATCAACTAATTTTGCTTCTGTGTTGCCACGGAAGGTAATCATTCCAAATACGACACTGGCAACTATTACTACTAGTGCCAAAAAGAATACCAATGTGCCTGCTTTTTTGAGGTTCATAGGACCATCGTCACCTTTTCCTCGGCGTCCAAATTTTTTACCACCAACAGGCTCTGGTTGGCCTGGGGTGTGTTGTTCTACATTGTTAGTTGGGGTTGGGCTGTTGCGAAAGCCTCGGTTCATAAAATCCATAATAGAGTTTCCACCTTTTTTTAAATATCTACTAGCTGTAAGTGTAATACATAACCATAATCCTATGCAAGGGGTTAAATAGTGTTATTTTACGAATATTTTTTAATTAAGGGGTTGACAAGAGAAAACCAGAGGATGTATGGTAGGAATACCATCAGTAATCTAACAGAGGGAGACGAAGAGCTATGGGATACAGTCACACAAACAGTAAGGGTGTAAAATACTACCTTAACTCAAAGGACGTAGTTTTGCGTGGTGGCAAGAAGCAAACAATTTACTACTTTAGTAAAGACGACCGTAAAGACACTGCGACCGACCTACCAAAAGGTATGAGTGTAAACGAAAACCCACGAAATGGTTTTCTTACAGTCAAGCGCGACAGATAATTTTATACTGATTTTTAAAACCACCTAGCCTTTTTTGGAACGGCCAGGTGGTTTTTAATTTTTATAAATCTAACCAACAATATATAATTTATGATATGAAAAAAATCACAAAAAAGTCTAAAATTTTCATTTTTATCGCATTTATCGTTTGTTTTATCATTGTTGTCGGTACAATTCGGTTATCACCTGATACTAATAAATCTGAAAATATACCACCACAAACGATTTCGATTGATAAAACCAAGTACACAAAAGTTACCAGTAGCTACTTGGGAATCTCCTATTGGCTAAATACCAACTGGAAAGAAGTCGGTGGTGCAGGTACTCTTAGAAACTATGATTTAACCCAAATCGAAAACGAACAACAAAAAATAACTTCGATGGCTTGTTAGAACTAGTTGGCTCGACAGAACTTTAGAGTTAGAGACGGTTTTCTAAAATGCTCATATAGATCAAGCTGATTTTTTTGTGTCCCTTGTATAATGAAATAACCAAGATGAATAATGTTTTAAAAAACCTACCAAAGCCATTTATGGTACTGGCTCCAATGGACGACGTGACGGAAACGGTTTTTCGCCGTATTATTGCTGATTGTTCTCCACCAGATCTGTTTTTTACGGAGTTTGTTAATGTCGATGCTTTACAGTCGGCTGGTCGTACTTCGGCTATGAAACGATTGGTTTTTACAGCCAAAGAAAAACCGTTAATTGCTCAAATATGGGGCAAAACTCCAGAAAATTATTACAAAGTCGCTAAAGAACTGGTAGAAATGGGATTTGACGGTGTGGATATCAATATGGGTTGTCCGGATAAGTCGGTAGTAAAAAACGGTTGTGGTGGCGGGATGATAAATAACCCAGATATGGCCAAGGAAGTCATTGACGCCACGAAAGCTGGGCTAAATGGAAAATTACCGATAAGTGTAAAAACTCGCATAGGTTTTAGGGATTATGACGAAGAATGGCTAAAATTTTTACTTTGGCAAAAACTTGATATGTTAAGCATCCATTTCAGAACGGTAAAAGAAATGTCTAAAGTACCAGCGCACTGGGAGCTAGCAAGTAAAACAAAGGCCTTAAGGGATGAAATTTCTCCAAACACATTGTTAGTAGGTAATGGTGACGTCCTAAGTTACTCACAGGCACAGGATTTAGCAAAAAAGCATGGTTATGACGGAGTTATGATTGGCCGAGGGATATTTCATGACCCATATGTGTTTGCCAAAGATTCTCCCTGGTCTATTATGAAGCCGGCTCAAAAAATTGACCTATACATAAAACACCTTGAACTTTTTCGGGATACTTACCCAAACTGTGAAAGAAGCTTTGACTCTATAAAGAAGTTTTGCAAAATTTATATTAACAACTTTGCAGGAGCTAATGAACTACGGGCCCAGTTAATGATGACCAAAACAGTTGAAAAGTCGCTAACGCTATTGCAAAATATGGAGTAGTGTGCTATAATATATATTGTGAATAACCAAAACAAACAAATCAGACCAACTCTAAATCCGCAGTTTATAGAAGAATTCGACCGTCGTCATGACCAAGGTCAAAAAAACGGCGTTGAGATAACTATGGACTTACAAGCAGAAGGTATTGGTAGATACACCCCAGAGCCTAAACTGGGCATTGTCCCAGATATAAATGATGATGACCCTGAAAAATATACAAATTTAGGCAATCAGATGGCTTTGTATGTCGGCGAAACCGCATTACCGCAAGCAGTAAGAACACCGAGCTACGTTACAGCTACTCGCAAAAAAAGGCCATTATCTTGGCGTGAACGTCGCAAGTACTAAGAAACAGTTGGTTAACTGTACTTCTCGCCCCAGTCGGCCATTTTAGTTAAAATCGAGCGCAAATCCTGACCCTTATCGGTTAGTTCGTACTGATATCTTGGTGGGTGCTCACAGTAGCATTTTCTGGTGATTATCCCAGATTCTTCTAAAACGTCTAGTCGGGCACTAAGTGTCCGTGGGCTAATACCCGGCAAGTCTGTAGATAGTTCGCTAAAAGTCTTTTTGTTATCAAAAAGGTCGCCAAGGATGAGTCCGCTCCATTTATCACCTATGATTTCTAGGGCAGCTTTAACGCAACCTGGTTTTTCCTCGACTTTACGTAACAGTGCAGTTGTTGCTTTCATTACTACTATTTTATCACGATGACTTTACAAAGTATAATGAGTAACTATATAATGTATAGTATGGTCAAAAACCAATAAAATAAAAGGGGAATTAAATGATAAAAATTGGCGTAATTATTGGTAGTGTTAGAGATGTGCGTGTGGGGCGGACTATAGCGGAGTGGGCACTAGAGCAGTTGCCAAAAAATGATGAGGTGGAATACGAAATTATTGATTTAAAAGAGTGGGATTTGCCGATTTTAAACGAGCCAAAATCGCCGGCATTAGGTGAATATGAGCATGAAAGTACTAAGAAATGGTCAGCTAAAATATCAGAGTTTGACGGATATATCTTTGTAACCTCAGAGTACAACCACGGCTATAGTGCTAGTATGAAAAACGCTATTGATACTTTGTTTCATGAATGGGCGCATAAGCCTGCTGGATTCGTTGGCTACGGTGGCATGGGTGGGGCTAGGGCAGTAGAACAGCTGGCGTTAGTCACTGCCAGAACAGGTATGGTAGCCATAACTTCTAATACTCTCAATGTGATTGATGTTTGGTCAGCTATAGATGAGCAGGGCAAGGTAAAACCAGAGTTT
>JAYUAP010000006.1:0-2649 GCA_043741255.1 Candidatus Saccharimonadota bacterium
TTGATTACTGTACGGTTGTCGTCTTTATTTACCATGGCTCATATCTATTTATTATTATCAATTATCCCTCAACTTTTTGCAATTGCTGATAAACATCAAAGATTCTTTGTGCGACAATATTTTTATCATACTGTTTAACAATCTTTTGCTGGGACTGGTGAATCTTGTCTCTAAAGTCTTTATTTTCTATGAATTTAAGTAGTTTAGCAGAGAATTCATTCACGTTTTTTACGTTTACTAAACTACCGGGCACTTTGCCAAGTACTGTTTCATAACCAGGGTTCATGCCACCCAAGACTACACCAGACTCAGACGCCATCGCTTCTAGCAAAACTATTCCAAAAGATTCACCAGCATATGATGGGAAAACAGTAATATCAGCTTTTTGTAAATATGTTACTTTTTGATTTTCGCTAACATATCCTACAAAATCCACTCTATTTTTAATATTACTAGAATTTATAGTTTGTTTTAGTTTTGCTTCAAGCCTACCAACGCCACAAATAGTTAAATGGAATTTAATTTGTGAGTTTGAATTATTCAGAGCAATTAGGGCGTTTATTAGATACTGGCAACCTTTTCTTTCTACTAAACGACCCAAGAAAACTATCTCGGTTATTTCGTTACTTCGTTTAAAACCGTCTTTTGGTTTAAATTTAGCTATATCAACCATGTTTGGCATAACAATACTATCGATGCCAAAAGTTTTTTTAGCAAAATCACGTGAAGCAGTAGAAGTGCTCATGTGTCGGTCAAATATTTTTAAGGATTTATTAACAATGACTCCCAGCAATTTTGTGCCGTAAGTACCGACTAAATTATAGGGAAGTATGTGAAACGTTCCTACTACTGCGCTAGCCTTGGGAGCATTTTTGATGACTTTTTCAGCAAAAAATGGGCTATATGGTACCTGTACGTGTAGTATGTCGTACTTTTGACGTTCTAAAAACATTTTTAGTTCAGGATTTTTTGCAGGCAAGGGGATAGATAATGTGTTACCGTTGAATTTAACCCTAATATTTTTACTAAATGAGTATACATTAGGTATATCACTACGCTTGGTTTCACCAACCAAATAATGTACTCCGTGTCCTTGATGCAACAACCAATCACCAAGGGTTAAAATATATTGTTGGACACCATCACCTCTGTCTAAACTATCGTCAAAGACAAATCCAACTTTAAGTTTTTTTGTGTTTTTGCTCATAAGCTTTCTCGTAAACATCTACATAATCGTCAATTACTTTGTCGTAGTCATATGTTTTTACATGGTCACGGGCCCATTCTTTCCAGGCTTTTCTTATTACTTCATCGGTAGCTAAGAGTTTTATTCTACGAGCAAATTCTAAAGTATCTTTTGGATTAACTAGTGATATCTGACCTCTACCACTCATGACGCTGTCGTAACCGCTATTATTTCCAGCAATGGCCACACATCCCGTAGCCATAGCTTCTAGTAATACTATTCCAAAACTTTCGCCATATAAGGCAGGTGAGCAGAATATATCAGATTCACCTAAAAGTTTTAATTTGGTTTTTTCGTCAATATAGCCTAAAAATTTCACATTTTTTATTGATTCTTTTTTAACATACTGTTCCAGCTTTTCGCGGTCTGGACCGTCACCAGCTATGGCTAACTTGTAGGTTTTATCATTTTCAGAAAGAAGTTTAAGCGCGTCCAGAAGATACCTTACTCCTTTGCGCTTTTCTAATCTACCGACATAAAGCAGTTTTTTAAGTTTTGGGTCTAAATGATGATTGTTAGTTTCGTGATATTTTTTTAGGTCAATTCCATTAGACACAATCTCGATTGGTCGCCGAGTTAAACTCCCGACATAATTTGTTGCTGTTGGTGATACGGCTGTTAAGACGTCTATGTATTTAAAGATTGATTTAGTATAAGGTGTTATGACTTTCTCTACAGTCCTAGACGTACGCCTTTCAGACATTGCAGCATGAAATGTCGCTACATGTATAGCATCTGACCTAGATAGTATTTGCATTGATAATATTGGTATCCAAGGTTCGTGAAAGTGAAGTAAATCAAACTTTTCTTCCTCTAGTAGTTGGTCTAGTTTATCTGGCTCTACGTTGACTGATATTTGGGCCGAGGTCTGAGCAGCCCTAACTGGTCTGGCGCGTCCAACTAAAATTACACCGTCCTTGTGGTCACCATTATGGTCATTTGGACGTGGAGTTATTATGTAGGCCTCGTGGCCTCGTTTAATAATGCCTTCCTGTAAAGCTAAAACACACTCCTGTACGCCACCACCACGGAAAATATTATATGGACAAACTAAACCAATCTTCATAATTATATTAGTACTAATTATAACATCTTTGAGCTTAGGATTTTAGCACTTGAAAAATACGCTTTGGGATATATGGTTCGATATCTTTAGCTGTAGCAGTTACACTGGGAGCATGCGCCTCAAATGGAGTTTCACAAGATTCAAAATCATCAAAAATTATTTGCATATGTTGGTCAACGACTTTTTTATTAAAATAAAGGTCATTAGCAGAATTCATGTGAATCATTTTTGCACTAACCTTACTATTACATAAATCGACATTAAACATTTCGGTCTGAGTAAACATTTTAGTTCTAAAGTCATTTATTCCCCATAGCTTAGTCTCCATATTGATACG
>JAYUAP010000007.1:0-6265 GCA_043741255.1 Candidatus Saccharimonadota bacterium
TTTGGCTAAGCAAATAAAGCACTTAAAAATGCTAAAAGCTTGGTTTTGTTTTGGTGAAGTAGCAGGTAAGCACTGGTTGAAAAGCCAAATCTTTTTTAGGTAAAAGAAGTAGCGCTTGCTTGCAACCTCGCCGAACGAAACAACGAACGACTAGTTTTAACTATGTTTGGTTACATTTTTGTGAGATGTAACGCCTTAAGTTTAACATTTTTTGTAGACTAAAATCAAATATGGACGTCAAATAGCGTACCAATCCCATATGTAATAATCATTGCAACAATCCCACCTAAAACAACTCTTAGGGTTGCTCTTCTGCGTTTTGCATGACCTAAGGTTGCGCTAGCATAACCGGTAATTATTAAAGCAACCACAACAGAGATGAATGCAACCAGAACTCTAACGGATGGCGGTGGCAGTAAAATCGCTATTAAAGGGATACTTGCACCGAAAGTGAATGACACACCTGAGGCGACGGCAGCCTGAGTCGGGCTTGTTAAATCATCTTCTCGCATCCCAAGTTCTGCATCCAAGTGTGCTTTTATTGGGTCACGAGCTGTTAATTCTTTTGCAACGGTTAATGAAGTTATTTTAGTTAGTCCTTTTTCGTGATAAATTTGTGCTAATTCTTCTAGTTCTTTCTACCAAGCCAGCAATGCCAGCTGTAAAAATTGTGGCTTGGTTAGTTGTAGCCCCAGCAGCACCTACTACCAGTCCTGCGACCGAGACTATTCCGTCATTTGCACCTAAAACAGCAGCCCGTATCCAGTTAAATTTGGAACTAACCTTATTATCGTGAGCTTCAATTGCCACATGTTTCATCTGTTTTAATAGATTAGCAGAGTTTTGTAAATCTATAAAATAGCAAGAACACTACTCAAAGCAATTCTCAAGGTAGAATTTTTGTTGTACAATCTAAAGCATATGCGTGTTATAAGTCGCACTAGTTTTAGGGTTATTGGGGTATTTGTGGCAACTATTGCTGTTTTAGCTTTTGCTTTGATATCTGACGTAAATAAAAAAAACACATTGTCTGCAATAGACCCAGTCTGTACGCCAGTAGTAAATATCGGCCTCAGTAACGGTTCAACCGCGACGTCACTTAATGGGGTAGTTAACCTGGTAGTAGGTAGTACTTCTACAAACCTACAAATCAATAAAGTAATAATTATGGCTAATAATCAACCAGTTGGCCAAGCACAGCCTGTAAATACATATTCTTGGAGTATGCCCTGGGTTACATCACTATTTCCAAACGGCCCTGCAGGTCTGAGTGCTACTATTTATTCCTCTAACACAACTGCTCCATGCACAACTCCAACGCTAACAGTTAACGTGCAAAATCCAACTACAACTACAAATAATTTAGAAACCTCAATCAATCCACCGACTTGGCAAGGACCAATAAGTTTTAGTTTTCCAATAAATGCTAATCTTGCAGTCACAGGTACATCGTTTAACCCAACACCTTATGCATTATTTAAATGGACAGCAGGAATCGGGAATATTAGTCCGCAGGGTAATATTGCCCAATTTTCATCTGGACAAACAGTCGGGACCGGTGCAGTCAACGTCGAAATCAGATATAGCGGAGCAGTGATTAGTCGCAATATACCAATAAGCGTCATGGCTCCAAACACACCTTTGCCAGACGCAACAACTACAAATACAACCTCTAACACCACTACAACAGGTGGCAACACTACCACTCCAACTCCTAACTCAGCAAAAAATCATCCTCTCCAAAACAATCCAGTGGCTCAAAATTGTGCAATATCTGCAATTGGTCAGGCTAGATACGATGCTATAAATAATGCAAAAGAGCGACCAACGCCAGATGAAATGAATAAACTCAACATCTGTTTTGCAGCCAACAATTATATTTTGCCGTCTAACTTTGCGCCAGTTGCACCGACAACCATAAAAGAGCTGAAATCGAATGATAATTTCAAAGTCGCAAAGCTCGAAAACGTCGATAAACAAAACGACAACGGAACTCAAAAAGTACTTAAAATTACCGGGCAAGCCACTTCAAAAAGTTTAGTTCTTATATATATATTTTCCGATCCTCTTGTGTTGACAACCACTGCCGATGACACAGGTAACTGGACCTATACTTTAGAAGACCCTATCGAGTCTGGAAATCACGAAGTTTACTCGGTGGTTGATAGAGGTGACGGTGTATATGAGCGTTCTAATCCATTTTCATTCATTATTGGTACGGCAACTGCAGCTGAAAGTAACCCGAACGGCCTTAGCTTGCAACTTGCCGAAACTGCTACTCCAGCCCAAAGCCAACGGGGAATGATGTCATATATTATTGGTTCGGTTGTACTATTGATTGTTGTGCTGGTAGGATTCATCGTAATAATGAGGGTCAGGACCAAAAAACATGTTGCTCAGCCCGTTATTGCACAGGAAAATTTAGCACCCCCAGTAGAACCAACCACTATTTCACCAATTACTACAGAGCCACCAACACCTATGGAAGATAAGCCAGTCAATGAAAAATCCAGTCCAGAAACTTTACACACCGATGAGCCTGAGTCTGACCCAGTACCCGCAGAGACTACGACAGTCGAAGAAGCTACAAAAACGCAACTAAGTGAAGAAGTTGAATTAACACCTGAAGTAGACGACCCAAACCAAAATAATCCCAGTATTTAAAAATGAAGCGCGAAAAGTTCGAAATAATTTACTCGGTAGGAGTATTAATTGCCATTCCAATCTTGGTTGTGGCAAATACTTTACTATTAGTTCGCTATTCTCAAAACGCATTTAATAATGAACTCCGGCGAAAAGCCGATGTAGTCAATTCGGTAATCTCGGAGATGTCTAAAGAGGACATCAAGTTTCAAAACTTTGTTGATTTAGAATCTAAATTAAAGTCTATAGAACAAATCCAACCTACCATCGTCGCAACCAGCATAATTACTAAACAGAACAACGAGCTCAAAATTGTGGCTCGGTCCGATTCTACGCCAGAGCAACTGAGTTCGGGCAATAAACTTCAGATAAATCTAGCGTTTGAGCGTAATTTACCGATAGCCAAACTTATCGACGCCACAGACAGAAAAGGTCGACCGGCGCAGGCGTGGTACGTCGTGAGCCCAGCTACAGATGAAAAAGGTGATGTTTTGGCCGTAGTATCATCTAGCCTGCTTACAACTGACGCCCAAGAAGCTATATCCTCAGCTTATAAGACCTCGTTTTATGTTTTGGTTGCCAGCATTATCGTTATTTTTGGATTATTATTTCGCCACTTTAGATTGATTGGTTATGTGCAGTTGCTAGCTAAGCAACGTGAGTTGAACCAAACTATGAGCGACTTTTTGTCGGTGGCTACACATGAGTTAAAGGCGCCGACTTCCATAATAAAAGGCTATTTGTCTAATGTCATGGATGGCCTGCACGGTCCAATCAACGATGATGTACGTGCTCAGCTCCAAACTTCTTTTGCCCAAACGGATAGACTAAATTCACTGGTTCAGGACCTTCTAAACGTCAGTCGGATAGAGCAGGGCAGAATTGAGTATACATATTCGGCCGTAGACAGTGTCAAACTACTATCAATAATTACAGAAAATTACAGAGTCCTAGCCAGAGAAAAGGGCCTAGACATTATCTACCAACCTGCACAAAATATTCCACTAATTCATGCTGATGAAGGGCGTCTACAAGAAATCTTTACTAACCTAATAGATAACGGTGTCAAATATACCGCTACTGGTAGCGTAACCGTCACTCAAACCGCCACTAAGGATAGCGTTATTACGTCTATTAAAGATACCGGTTTTGGCATCGGCCCAGAAGAGAAAAAACGTTTATTCCAGCGATTTTATCGTATAAAAAATGAGCAGACCGAAAAAATTTCTGGAACTGGTCTGGGACTGTGGATTATCAAACAATACATCACGTCTATGGGCGGAACTATTGAGGTTGAGAGCATGCAAGGAGCAGGTTCTAACTTTATCGTCAGTATGAAAATCGCCCAAAATGATCAAAAAGTTTAGCTGGTTTTACGGGTGCTTGATTTTGAAGCATCTCTTCACCATAAGACAGGATTGAAAGATAAAGATTTATTTGTTTTGGCATAAACTATGTTCTCCTTTTGTGCACGTCATGGCTGAGCATGTAGGTCTAGTACCGTTTGGGGGCTTTTTTGCTCAGTCTCACGAATTATAGCCTAACTCCTTAAAATGAGACACCATAAAAGAGATCTCTGTTTTAATTTGATATTTAAACTTCAGGGTCAACAATGCACGAGTGGCTATTAAAGGTTTGTACTGTGAATATGTATACCCATATAAGTCCGTAAAGTAAACCGAGCAGGACACCGCAGTCTATAATTCCTCGCCAAGGCTGAGGGACAAAACGACTACAATTACAAGTAGTGTAATGGCTGCTGTTAAAGACCAGCTCGTAATTATACGTTTCGGGTCGCGTGAAAGTATCCTATGCAATAGAACGGTGCCAAAATAAGGTCAATTGAGCGACCATGGTTTATCAAGTGCCAGGTACGTGCGGCAACTCGTGGTGAAAATAATTTCTGAAAACCGCGATAACCTTCGGCCGCAACCATGAATATGCACCATGCTATCAAAGCTATCCAATCGAAAACAGATAACTCAACACTAAAGGCATTAAGCACATGTGGAAATAGGCGCATGATTGCACTTCCTATGATGACAGTAACTTCTAAAATACCCCATACTGCGCCAAAGATGTGTGCCGTTCTCAAAACTTATTTCTCATTTAAGATAATCTTGCGTCACAAGCTTTTTAAAGAGTTTTTGGTTATCGAAGCCAATGCTTCTATAAAGAGAGGGTCGGTGTTGGGCAGCTCTATTCGATTATATTTAATGCCATAGTCATCACACTGTTGTTTACCAGCTATGTCCAGATCGTAGAGTATCTCCAGATGGTTAGCTAAGAACTGAATCGGGACAATTAGAACGGCCAGATCGTGCTTGTCTCGAAGTTTTGCTAGTATGTCCATGAGGTCGGGCTTTAGCCACTCTTCCGGTGTGTGACCGGCGCTTTGATATGCTTGATACCACTCCATATCAGGTCTATCGAGTTCTTTTACGACCGCATCTATAGTGATCTTAAGCTGGTCCAGGTAATTTGGGTCTTTGTCGACAACTCGTTTTGGCAAACTGTGTGTCGTAAAAACTACCGGGACGTCGACACGGTGTTTTTGACGCAGTTTTTCAAGCGCAGCTTTAACCCGTCTGGAAAGTAGTTCGACAAATTTTGGTTCTGCTGGCCAAGGACCCGCCACAATAACGTCCTCTGGCGCATAACCAGATTTAATGGTCGCGTTCTGAAGAGCCGACTTATAGCCCTCCATGATGAACGAAGAAAATTGAGGCGACAATATTATGCCAACGATTTTCTTAGCCCCAGCCTTGTGACATTCATCAACTACACTCTCAATGAACGGTTCGGAATGTAGCATGGCTGCTCTGACGATATATACGGTATCACTATTTGAATTGAGCACTTTACTTAAAAGTTCTGCCTGTTGTTTAGTGATTTTCACTAAGGGCGATCCGCCTACTATGCGATATCTCTCCTCAAAATCCTCAATAAGGCCGGCAGGTACCCTATCTTTGTATACGTGCTCCATATATTCTTTGACGTGTTCAGCTGTGTTTGCTGAACCATAAGTCGTTATAATAACGGCAGTTGTTTGTTCGTTTTTACTTGGCATGCACGTATTCCACTAGTTGTTTAAGCTTTACGTCATTGGTTTCTGGTAGTACGCCATGGCCTAGATTAAAAATGAATCCCTGGCGTGACGAGAGAGAATCAAACAATTGATCCACTTTATTTTCAATATTTTGTTGTTCGGTTAAAAGTAAGGCTGGATCTAGATTGCCTTGCATGGCTTTATTACCGATTAGTTTTTTAGCCTCAGACAGATCAACACGCCAATCCAAGCTTACTACTTCGCAGTCAACGTTAGCAAAATCTTTTAGCATGGCAGCTGTATCAGTGCCGAAGTGTATCCGTGGCACATTTTTAGCTTTGAGCTCTTCAAATATTCGCTGAACGTGAGGTAGTACGTATTCTCGGTAATCGGTTGCCGCTAAACAACCCACCCAGCTATCAAATAACTGTACTGCTTGGGCACCTGCGTCGATCTGAGTTGATAAATACTGGATAATAGCATCGGACAATGTTTCCATGAGCTGGTTCCAAGCTTCTTTTTGTTCGTACATAAAGCATTTTGTTTTAATCCATTTACGTGACGGCTCACCCT
>JAYUAP010000008.1:0-6258 GCA_043741255.1 Candidatus Saccharimonadota bacterium
GCCTCAAATTGCGGTTTAACCATGACGATAATTTTAGTATTTTTACCAACCAATTTAATAATGGTTGGTAAAATCTCACGTAGTGAAATAAAAGAAATATCAGCTACTACAATATCGGGGCTAGAACTTAATTTTTTAATATCACGAATATCAGTTTGTTCATGAAGTTCAATTTTTTGGTTACCGCGGAGCGATGGATGAAGTTGTTTGGTACCAATTTCTACAGCTATTACTTTTTTAGCAGAGTTTTGCAGAGCAAAATCAGTAAATCCACCAGTGCTACTGCCAACGTCCAGAACAACTTTGTTTTTAAAATCAATCTTTAGTTTGCTCGTTACAGATGCCAACTTGAGCCCAGCGCGCGACACATATCTATCATCACCTTCTATCTCTATTTTCACACTATCGGCTACAAAAAAACCTGGTTTTGTAATAATTTTACCAGCCACCAACACCTTGCCAAGCCTTATATAACTCTCAGCTTGAGAACGTGTTAAAACTAAACCATCGCTAACCATTCTGTGGTCAAGTCTAGTTTTAACCATCTTTTTTAAGCCCTAGCTAAATTCATAATGTCATCAACCTTTAAGGGACTAACGTTACAGTCATCGGCATGCCTAAGCAAGGCAACATTATTAACTTCTACGCGGTCGCCCGCGACTTTTTCCTGCCGAGTAGCTGAAAGTCTAGTTTGGTCAACTGTCGCATTACCCAGTCTTATCACTGGAGGTCTAGGAATATCATTGAGTGATATTTTGGCTTCAAAATAGTCGACCATATTCTTAAAATCATTTTTTTCTTCTTGGAGTTCATAAAGCGCGCGAGTTCCTAAGTCGCGCACCATACTATCAACGAATAATGGAAACTCACTAAAGGTTACTGCTAGATCCTCGGTTTCTTCTAAAGCCCACTCGCGATTTGCCGTTACAAAATGTCTAGATATAGGTATATGGTTAGGTAGTAAACAATATTTACTAAACTCCTGAGAGCATAAGTTTTCTAAGCCTTCACCATTTAAATCAGTAAAGGTCACGATTCTATATGCCAGCAACTTATCTGTTTGTTCAAATAAGCCACCTTTTAAAGATTCTGGATATAAAGTAGACATTGTTTAATCCTTCTTGCGTTCTCGGTAAGCACCACTCGCAGTATCAACTGATATAATATCGCCGGTTTTTATAAAAGCCGGGACTTTAACAGATACACCAGTTTCTAACTTGGCATCTTTTGTGATGGACGAGCTGGTGTCACCTTTTACTGCATCCTCGGTATATTCCACCTTTAAATAAACGTTTTTTGGTAGTTCAACGTTTATAATCCGCTGACCAGCGGACCCGCTGAACTTTTGCAGTTGGACACTTTCGCCTTCTTTTATAAAACCTGCGCCATCGCCAATAATATCGGCCGTCACTTCGTGTTGTTCAAAAGATTCTTCGTCCATAAAATAAAATTTGTTGGCGTCATTGTACAAATATTGGGCATTAGTGTTTTCTACGTCAGCTGACTGAATAGAGTCATTGCCCTTAAAAGTCTTGTCCAGAACTTTGCCGTCCGTCAGGCTCTTTATCTTTACATTAACTATAGACCCACCGCGCCCAACTACTTTTTGGGCATATTCAACTACTCGATACGGTGTGCCATCGAGTTGAAATACTGTGCCTTTTTTGAGGTCTGTTACGCCAAAAGCCATATATACTCCTAATTTGATGCTACAAAAGGCATGAGAGCCAAATGTCGTGCTCGTTTGATAGCTACAGCTAGTCGCTTTTGCTGAACTTCCGTTAAACCAGTTTTCTTACGAGTCTCAATTTGACCATATTGGTTAACATACCTTTGCAAGGTCTTAAAATCCTTGTGGTCAAAATACGGAACATCCGTCCGTTGCTTAAAAATCTTCGCCATTATTTACTCCTTAAAATATTCTTTACAGTTTAGTTTAACGAACTTTTCATTAACCACAGATGGTTAATAATTTATATTAGTGCAGTGCGAGGCTTAGTCGAGAAACGCTAGTGAATCGTACTTTAAGGTACGATGAACGCGTATCGCAGACTATAACGAAGCAATGTGCAATATAATTGTTAACTAGAATGGGATGTCGTCCAGGTTGATAGGCTCATCGCCAATATCCTGTACAACCACATCGTCGCTTTTCTTTGATTTTGGTGCACTAGGTTCGGTTAAGCTCGATTGGCTTGACCCAACGTCGTCACCACCGTCGTTACGTCCACCAAGGAACGTTACGTCATTTGCGATAACTTCTAGCTTGTTGCGTTTAACGCCGTCTTGTTCCCATTGCCTGCTTTGCAAGCGTCCGCTTACTAGCACTGGGCGTCCTTTTGTGACATATTGCGCAACTCGTTCTCCCAATGGCCCCCATGCCACTACATCCACGTAGTCAGTTGCTTCTTGCCAGTTGCCATCAGAGCCTTTGTAACTCCTGTTTAGCGCAAGGCTAAAGCTACAAACGCTTTGTCCACTAGGAATTTGCCTCAAATCTGGATCTCTGGTCAAATTGCCCATTAATGTTACTTGGTTAAATGATCTAGCCATAGCTGTTTACCCCCAAAATTCCTTATTTTTCTTCGTCAGTTTCTTCTTCATCGTCAGCGCGGTCGCCACGAGTGACCGCTTTTTTGGCTTTGTCAGCCCTGATTGCTTCGGCCTTGGCCAAAGATTTGTGGTCAACTTTGCTAATCAAGTAGCGAATTACTTCGTCAGTAATATTTAGCACACCTTCTACTTTGCGGACGGCTTCTGCCGGCAATTCTACTGTATAAAAAACATACACAGCATAATCAACATTAGCTACCGCGTAAGCAAGTTTTTTCTTGCCCCAATTATCTGTCTTTTCAATCTTGCCACCGTTGTCGGTGAAGATTTTTTCTACGCGCTTACTACCTTTTTCTAAATCTACTTCTAAATCTGGATGATAAAGCACGGCTATCTCATATTGGCTCAATATGAACTCCTTCCTTTGGGTTTCGGCTGGGCGCTACAAAAGATGCCCCAACCTGAATTAGTTATTAACTTCTTAACTTTACCAGATTTATGGGTAAATAGCAAGACAAAAAAGAAGCCTCCCTTTCAGGAGACTCCCGTGGTAACCAACAAAGACAGAAAACCAGTTAAGGTACTGCCGTGGGCTCAGCTACCTTTTATTTCGCCTCTTTATTTTATGAGCTTAGTGTATATGACTCTTATGCTTTTTGGCAAGCTTACTTACTTGAATACTCATCTTCTGGTTCATCTGGCATGTCGTCGTAGACATCGCCCTGTGGGCTAGCTCTACCGAATACATCGTCCATACTACTTACTAGCACATCACGTGGTTTGGCGCCGTCTGGTGGGCCAACTATACCTTGTTCTTCCATGGTTTCTATTAGTCTAGCTGCGCGGGAGTAGCCTACACGCAGACGCCTTTGGAGTAAGCTGGTGCTGGCTTTCCTACCATCTATGACCACACGAACGGCGTCTTCCCACATATCATCATCGGCATCATTGTTCATTGGAGCTACAATTCCACCCTTACCATTAAATTGAACTGGCTGACTCATAACTTCATCATCGTAGCTTGGTGGTCTTTGTTTGCGCAAAAAATCGCAAAGTCTATTAGTCTCATCACCAGTAATAAGCGAGCCCTGTATACGTATGGCGCGGGGTGTCTCGGTAGTTTTGTATAGCATGTCACCCTTACCCAAAAGCTTCTCGGCACCCATAGAGTCCAGAATAATACGACTGTTAACTTGGTCTTGCACTGCAAAAGCAATCCTAGCCGGAACGTTGGATTTGATAATGCCTGTAACGATATTGGCATCAGGTCGTTGCGTAGCTAGTACCAAATGAATACCAGCGGCTCGGGCTTTCTGAGCAATCCGAGCAATTAATGCCTCCACGTCCCGCGCAGCCATCATCATCAAATCGGCTAATTCGTCTATTACGATTACTATATGAGGCATGCCTTCCTGTTTTTTGAGATTGTTATAGCCCTGTATGTCCCTTTGTTTTACTTCGGCAAAGGCTTTTAGACGCCTTTCCATCTCTGCTACGGCCCATTTGAGCGCACTAATACACTTTTCAGGCTCTGTAATAACCGGTGCAATTAAGTGTGGAATGTCCTCGTATGGAGCCATTTCAACGTGCTTAGGGTCAATCAATATCAACTTTAGGTCAGAAGGACTATTCCGGAACAGCAAACTAGCAAGCAGTGTGTTAATCATTACTGATTTACCAGATTTGGTTTGACCAGCAATCAGTAAATGAGGCATTTCTTCAAGGTCAGCTACTACCGGCAAACCAGCGATATCTTTACCAACAGCAAAGCCAAGTGGACTATTTACAGACTGCCACTCTCTGCTAGATAAAAGACCGTGCAGAGTTACCGTCGCCGATTTGATATTGGGCACTTCTATTCCTACTAATCTTTTACCAGGTATAGGTGCTTCGATACGGATTGAATGGGCCGCTAAATCTAATGAGAGATTATTCTCTAGAGCAGTAATTTTAGTTAATTTTACACCAGTTGGTGGTCGGAGTGTATATTGCGTAACTCTAGGGCCGACATTCGCCCCTTCCATATCAACGTTGATATTAAAATTATTAAATGTCTCTTTAATAATGTGAGCATTGGCTTCTACGTCTCCGGCGTTGGCTTTGTCCTGTTTTTGGCTCAGCATATCAAGTGACGGGAACTCCCAATCTTCATCGCTAGTGGTTACCAACGCTGAGTGATTTTCGGTCTCGCTAAGTTTGTTTGCCGAGTTTTTTAGACTAGTAAGCCGTGTGGAACGCACGTCACCAGGGTGCATGGTTGGTACGCCTTCATTTAATTTGAACTGCTTTTCTTTTAGAGTATTGAGGTCGGTGTCTGGTTCTTTTTCTGAACGTTTAAAAATTTTGGCCAGTACTTTTGGCGATATATTAAATGCCAAAAAGAACATAAGTATGCCTAAAACCAAGAAAAGTATCCCTGCCGGACCCTTATCTAATACAGATAGAAATACTCCACCAACGGTCGAGCCAACGCTTCCACCATGTCCCCCGTCGTGTTGTTCTGGGCTTACGCCAGATAAATCAACACTTAGAGTGTGAAATAGTGCCGATGCCATAACCAGGAAAGTCAACATTGCTAGTAACTTATGCAGTGGAATCTCATATGTTTCGCTCCTAAACTTAACTACACCGAAATATATTAGAGCCAATGGTCCAAAGTAAGCTACCCAGCCTAAGGCCCAGTAAGCTCCGTCAAACATGTCTTGAGGCAAAGAACCACCGGTGCCAAAGCCTCCAAGCAGTAAGAATAACCCAGCCAGAATCAATAAAATTGCACCAGTTAAAGGCCAAAACGGCGATTTAACAACTACCGCTTCGCCGGATTTTTTATTTTTATTATTCTTTTTCTTCTTCTTAGCCATTAGAGTTTTATTTTAACACTATTTATCTTAAGATTATTATGAATGAATTGTAGCATAATTTACTACAAAAGTCAACCACCTGAGTCCGATTCAACCCAAATTGTTTAATCAGTCCTTGCGTCCTGATTTAACAATTTCTGACGCATTTGAGCAAAGCGTTCTTGCAGTTCCTTGGCTTCTTGCTCTGGAGTTTTTTGTCCACCAGGTTTTTGGCCGTTATTACCGCTATTTTTACCTTGTTGGCCCTGGTTCTGATTCTGAATTTTACCGCCACCTACAACGTTTACAACGGGGATAACAATTGGACTCCTCCCTGTTTGCTCATATAGAAAGTGTGTAACATGTTCACGTAGTTCAGCTTTGAATCTATCTAAATCTATCCGCTTAAAGCGCTGTTGTACAGCTCGTTTTAACTCAATCCTAAAAGCGTTCATTAGCTCTTCCTGGTCTTTCATATATATGAATCCACGGCTAATTATGTCTGGGCTGGTCATCAGCTGACCGGATTTTTTGTCTATGGTTAGTACGACGGCTACCAGGCCTTCGTTGGCTAGCATCAGGCGGTCTTTAACCACTACATTGCTAACAATCGCCCCTGTTTGGTCCACCAAAATTGTACCGTGCGGTACACGCCCCAAGACTTCAATCTTTTGACCGTCTAGTGCAATAACATCACCGTTTTCGGCATTGATAGTATTTTTACGAGGAATTCCCTCTTCTACCGCTGCTTCTATGTGGCGTTGTTTTACACGGTAGGCACCGTAAATCGGGATAAAGAACTTTGGCTTGGTCATCTGAATCATGTCTTTATATTCGTCTAAGCTAGCATGTCCAGAAACGTGCA
>JAYUAP010000009.1:0-2638 GCA_043741255.1 Candidatus Saccharimonadota bacterium
GCAAGTCTATGGTTAGGGTCGGCTGCGATACGCATAGCATTGTTGTACTCACGTTCTTTATCAGATTTTTGCTTTGCTAAAGAGGTTACTATTTTTGACAATTCACTTCTACGGCTCTGTAAGTAGCTACCCATCTCTACTTTGTAATTATCATAATTGCTCTGGGTGGTGAAGCGGTGCTGGTCAAGAAAATCAATGCAAAAGTCAGTAACTACCTTTGCTCTAGGACCTTTATCGTACATAGGGCAAGCCTTAGTTTCGCAACGATAGCGAAAACGCTGCTCTGTACCTTGCTTCTTGGTAGTAATGCCAGCTGACAAGGTTTGATTGCAGTCGCCACAGTAGACACGACCATTTAGCAGTTTAGCTGCGATGTTGGTCTTAGCAACTTGCATAGCTTTGAACCGCATTTTTTCTAGGTCTTGGCGTGGGTTGATGGTCAAGAACTCCTGCTCGGTAATAACAGGGGTAAAGTCATAAAAATCGCTCAAGATACAGTAGGCGTTGCCATACTTCAAAATGCCAACGTACAGAGTGTCTTTAAGTAGCTCGGAAACACTATCTTTGTCCCATTTGTAGGCTGTACGCTTGGTAGTACGACGTATGACCTTACCGTGCGTGTCTTTGTCATTGATTTTGCGCGGAATACCTTATAGTCCTTACGACTATTCAAATACCGCTCTATTGCAGCCTGTTGGTCGCCTTTTATACGCATCTCAAAGGCTCTATGTATGATGTTATAGTTTTCGCCGTCAGGGAATAGTTTACCGTCAGCAATATAGTAGCCGTGCTTCATTTTACCCAAAAAGTAACCTGCTTCGGTCTTACGGCGGTTGCCACGCTCAACGCTCTCGCTAAGGTGTTCAGAATACTGCTTAGACATAACGAAGGACATACCTAACAACATCTTACCTGTGGGGCTGTTTTCGAAGGTAGAGGTGGCAAATCGTAGGTCTTTTATAATATGCTTGTCCAGCAGGTCAATAATTTCACCAGCTTCCTTCATATTCCTTGCTAAGCGGTCAGGGTGCCAGCAAATAATACCGTCATACTTACCCCTGATGATAGCGTCTAACATATCACGGAAAAACGGACGAATGTCTGGCTCTTTTGCTGAACCTTTTTCTTCAATAATGTCACCGTCAGCTAGGGTAATCTTGTTAGGTACTACTACACGGTCAATACAGTCGTTTATTTGGTCAGGAATAGACTTTTCTTGGCGACCTTCGTCTACAGTGGACCTTCTAGCGTACAGCAAATAACGCAAGTTTTCTGGTTTGAGTGCTTCTAGCTCATAATCTTTGTTCGCTTGGAACAGTGCAATTAGCTCAGTTAGTGGACCACGGCTATTTTCATCTACCATATAGTGATTTTAGCAC
Organism: Candidatus Saccharimonadota bacterium; assembly: GCA_043741255.1. Classification (GTDB taxonomy): domain Bacteria; phylum Patescibacteriota; class Saccharimonadia; order Saccharimonadales; family 2-12-FULL-41-12; genus JALHOM01. The sequence continues at coordinate 1,380 of JAYUAP010000009.1, forward strand.
CGTAAACATACTAAAATAAAAAGCCCATCATTATTGACAGGCTTTTATTTTGAAACTTATTGATTATGCTTCTTGTGTAAGTGCTTCGTGAGCAGCTTGCCAAGGTTTTAGCATTTCGCTCAATTGTTCGCTACCGTTCTCACCACCGATGTAATAACCAGCAACGTATCGCATATTAGCAGTGGCAGTATCTAAAGGTGTGGTTTTACCGTCCTTAAACTCATCTGGGGCATCAGTTGCCATTTTGTCGGCATAACCCTTCAAGAATAATTCGGCGAGTTTCGCACCCTTTATTTGCTCTAGTGCTGTAAACGCTGGGTTGCGTTCAGGGTCTATAGCTACAACGGCTTCAAATACCACTGTTGACTGTGGTTTATCTAATTCTGGGCTTCGTAGTGCTTCGTGTGTATTCATAACAAACATACTATCATATTAAAGTATATTTGTCAACAATAAATCTGAAAGTCGGTACAGTTTTGGTCAAGTTATGGACCAGCTAAACGCTAAGAGTTGTGATTGTATTCATAGGGAGTAAACGTAAGCCGTCCTCAACTTCGGTGTACACAAATGGCGTTTCTTCTCGCTCAAGTGCCTGTACGGTGCGGTCAATCAGCTCAAACAGCTTATAGGTGGGTACTTCTGACAAATCACGGTTTTCAACTTCTGCTTGTAGCTTTTGAAGCCGTTCACCTAGCATTTGTATACGGTGTTGCTTGCCGACCTTGTATTGCTCTTGTAGAGCGTCCATATTGAGCGACCGTTGGTTGTGTATCTCATACTCATAATCTTTTGCCCACTTGATAAGAGTAGTCTTACTGACACCTAGCTTAGTAGCAATACTAGCGTAACTTTCGTTGTTCGCTCGTAATTCTATAAATGTTTCTTGGGTGTCTACGTTACTCATTTTTGTATATCTGGTCCTTGTTTCGAGGGGGTTGGTGTAGAAGGTATGTTAGCTGTATGACCAGCACCTTCGTTTAGTATTATTGTATTTCCACTAGGGTCGGTAACGGTTGTAGGGTTAGCAGTCGGTACTGGTGCGTCACTAGCTTGGGGTGGTTGTTGACTAGCTATATCGTCGAGTGTGTTTGTGGTGTCTGCGTGATTTTCGTCCATACCTTTTTGCCCCTTACTTCTTATAAAACGTTAGTACTATTATAACACCACATAACTGGGGTCTACCACCTGAAAGTTCAAACACTCCTCTAGGTCGTCACAAGCCTTTTCATAGTTATCGGCAACAAGTATTATAGAATGGA
>JAYUAP010000010.1:0-2625 GCA_043741255.1 Candidatus Saccharimonadota bacterium
TGGTTTGTTTAATGCAATTGCAAACCATTTTTTGAAAATGTAAATTCCAAATCCTGTAAGAACAATTGCAATGAATGCTTTGAGTGTAAACCATCCCCAACCTTGCTGTAACTGTCTAATCCGGTCAAAGTGTACCACTCATTCCGGCCAAAGTGTACCACCCATTCCGGTGAAAGTGTACCACTAAACTAGGGGTAATTCCGGATAAAAAGTACCGATTTAGAATATTATTCCGGTGAAAGTGTACCACATGGTTAACTGCCATTCCGGCGTAAGTGTACCAGTAGAATTGTGAACAGGTTTGTAAAATTCACATAAGTCATCTTTGACTTATGGCAAACAAACCTATTAAAATGCAAAGAATCCGACAGGTTCTACTACTGACCCATCAAGGATATTCCAAAAGAAAGGTGGCCCAAATGACGGGTATTCATCGCAGTGTTATCAACCGCTATTTGGCAAAGTGTGATACGACTGATTTATGGTACGATGAACTACTTGCCTTAAGCGATCAGGCGTTAAGTGAATTGTTGTGGGAGGACGCTTTCCCCGATGCAGACATACAGCGACAGGCAGAGTTTGAAGCCTTTTATCCATATATAGAAAAGGAGTTAGCTCGATTAGGTGTTACCCGTTATTTGCTGCATGGGGTATATCTTGAAAAACATCCTGATGGATATCGGTATTCACAATTCTGTGATTTAATTCTACGCCGTTTAAAAGCACCGGATGTTTCTATGGTGATGCCCTGCGTAGCAGGAGAAACCATGCAGGTAGATTTTGCAGGCAGCAAATTGTCCTGGTGTGATCCTGATACGGGAGAGGTGCATCAGGGGGAAGTATTAATTGTAACTTTACCTTTTAGCGGGATGGATTTTGTAAAAGTGCTTCGCTCGCAAAGACAAGAAGATTTTATAGATGGTTTAAGAAGTGCGTTAGAATATTTTAACGGGACACCGCAATGTTTACGAGTTGACAATTTAAAGTCCGGTGTCATTAAAGCGAACCGTTATGAACCCGCTTTTAATACTTTACTGGTTGAATTCTGTAATCATTATCAAATGGGAATGGATGCTACCCGTGTAGCTAAACCTAAGGATAAAGCGCATGTAGAACGTCATGTTACCCTGGCTTATCAACGGATCTATGCTCCACTACGAGATCAGCAATTTTATTCTTTGGAGGAACTTAATGCCGCCATCCTTCCATTATTGGACGAGCATCACAAACGTGTTTTTCGTCACCATAAAAAAGGAAGACGTGATTTATTTGATACAGAAGAAAAACCACTTTTAAAACCTTTGCCGGATATCCCTTTTAAAAGCAAGCTGCGCAAGAAAGCAAAAGTGCAAAAGAACTATCATGTGGTTTTATCCAATGCAGATGATACTGCTCATTACTACAGTGTACCTTATCAATACGTTGGAAAAGAAGTGCAAATTGTTTTTGATACAGAAAACGTAGAAGTGTATTGCAATTATGAACGCATTGCTTTTCATCAAAGAAATTATAGTAGGACACGCTACACTACCATCTCCTACCACATGCCGGAGAAACATCAGCATGTAAAAAACGGAATGGATCCTGATTTTTTATTTACTAAAGCAGCACAGTTGGGAATACATACCGAGCAGTTCATTCGCAAGTTACTTGATCGTGGTCAATACTATCCTACAAATTATAAAAGCTGTCAAGGTGTGTTAAATCTAGTCAGAGAATACAATGCTCAGCGCATAGACTCCGCCTGTGAGCGTGCTTTATACTTCAACAATATAAATTACAAAACGGTCCTTGAAATATTAAAAAAGAATCTTGACAAAGCTCCTCCGTTACCATTTACCGAAACACAAACCATTACTCCCAATCCAAATGTACGCGGATCACAATCTTATCAATAAATAAAAATAAAAATCATGAACAACTCTCAAACACTAGAACAACTCAAATCACTTCGTTTAAGCGGAATGCACGAACAGTACAAACAATTACTTCAACTTCCATCGCAAGAACACCCCAATGCACATCAACTTCTAGCAATGATGGTACAAGCAGAACAACTCTGGCGTACCAACCGAAAGACAGAGCGATATATTAAACAAGCACGGTTCCGCTATGTAGCTGCACTTGAAAGTATAGATTATCATCCCGATCGACAACTTGAAAAAAATGCTATACATGTTTTGGCGGATTGTTCTTTCATTGACAAGGGAGAAAACATTCTTATCACCGGAGCTACTGGCTGTGGGAAAAGTTATTTGGCAACAGCATTTGGTCAGCAGGCATGTAGCCTGGGGTACACCTCTCTTTATATCAGTATGCTCAAACTAAACGAACAATTATTGATGAGTCGTGCTGACGCAACGTATCAAAAACTTCTAAATAAAATATCAAAACCCCATGTGTTGATATTGGACGACTTGGGACTTGCACCGGTAGACCAACAAATGCGTTTAGCACTGTTACAGATCTTTGAGGATCGGTACGCTAAAAAGTCCGTAATCGTAACTTCACAACTCCCCATCAACACCTGGTATGAATACATCGGAGACCCAACACTTGCTGATGCAATTATGGACAGAATGACAGCTAAATCACATCGACTTGAGTTACATGGTCCATCATTGA
>JAYUAP010000011.1:0-6216 GCA_043741255.1 Candidatus Saccharimonadota bacterium
CTGCACCAAATCAAGTAGTTGTCCACCTAGCGACTTTTGATTTTGTCACATCAATCTATGTTTTAATCTAAAGGTTATGTAAGCGACAGGGCTTGTTTGAACTTTGGTTGATCGAAGCCCGTAATCTTGGTAAGTATGCCATCTTTGGCCTTGATAACCGTAAATGGAACGCCTAAGAAGCCGTCATTAAGACTCATGAACTCCGCCATCGCGACATCATCCTCATCAGTTAGCTTGTAGACGTATGGTATGCTTTGCTTATCGAGCCAGGCTCTTAGGGCGTGGCAATAACTACAGGTAGTTGTTGAGTAAATCGTTATATCCATTTGAATCCTTTCGTTATCGTTATCCGCCAAAAGTAAAGGCGTTAATGGTTGTCCCCCTGGGAACCGTGATATCGAGTACCTGATCTTTAGTAAACCTGGATAGCTTAATCAGTCGATACAAACGAGCTCCGTTTAGATGGACTTGGCCATTCGTATCGACATCACTGCCCCCATTAGTGCTGGAGCTAACCCGCTGACCATTGAGCTTGAGAGTGATGGTTTTGTCACTCGGACCATTCATGACCAGATACACTTCTTTGGCAGTGAACTTAACGCGCAGTACGCTAGTATCGCTGTCGGCAACAGACTCTTTAGCGCCGACGTTCCAATCACCCCCTAGCGACCAGCCGTGTTCTTTGAGCTTGTCTAGTAGCGTGTACTTAGCTGTCTGATCCATCTTGAACTGGTCGGTGTTGGCAAACCGCTCACCACGTTCATAGCTTAGGTACGTTTCTGGGGTTTGGCCATTTTGCACCGGTACTGCACCGTTATTTTTATCAATGTTGTCAGTGATCTTGTGTCCTCCTTCTTTTAGCAGCGTTTGGATAGCACCCTCGGTTTCATCGTAGTTGCCTTCGCCAAAGTGGGTGTAGCGAACTTGACCGTCTTTGTCTATCAGATACTTGGCTGGCCAAAACTGATTCTTGTAAGCATTCCATGTGGCAAAGTCATTGTCTAAGGCAACCGGGTATTTTATGTTGGCTTCTTTGACCGCTTGACGAACATTGGCAGGCACTTTCTCGAAAGCAAACTCCGGAGCGTGCGCTCCGATTATCACAAAACCATCACCTTTATACTTGTCGTACCACTTGTTGAGGTACGGCTGTGTGCGCTGGCAATTAATGCAGGAATACGTCCAGAAGTCGATCAGCACGACCTTCCCTTTAAGCTGCGCTAACGTTTGCGGGTCACTATTGATCCAGTCTTGGATACCGATTAGCTCCGGTGCAGGGTATGGATTTTCAACATTAAACATAGTCTTTTTACCTCCCTGTGTATTTGTTGATGACCCAGCTTTGTTGGTAGGAATAAGTTTTTCTTCTAGCTTAGTGCTACTGAAAGGCACATGAACTAGTACCCAAGTTTGGACTTTCTTGTCCACCCCAGTGATAACGGCTAAACCAACTACAATCAATAAAATTGCTAGACTACGCCTAAACCAGCCACCTGGCTTAGCTGTCCAGTTTAGTCGTTTTGTCAGACGTCGCCCGCCCAAAGCTATGGCCAGTAGTGCTAAACTTAAGCCGATAGCATACAGCGTCATATAGATTAACCCTAGTCCGAGATTGACCGGCAACACCGTGGCCAAAATTACGGCATAGACCGGGCTACAGGCTGAGAACACCGGACCAAGAGCCGCCCCGGTCAGAATATATCCAGCTATGCCGGACTTTTTGCTCGTCCTAGCCAGCAGGGTATTGGTACCGCTCTCTAGTCCTATCCTTGCGCTAAGCTTCGCCCACATAAGAGGAAACAGCAGGCTCAAACCAAGTAAGATGACAATACCGCCTGATACAGACTTCCATACTTGAGGATTAACGTTAATGAGTAACGTGCTGGCTTTAAGTAGCAAAGTAAACAGTAATACCGAAATACCCAGACTTGCTGAAATAATATAGGGCTTAAGTCGATCAGTCTTCTTGTCGGTATCGGTGGCTAACGAACTACCAACGATAACAGGTAGTAGAATCAGTACACATGGTGCAAAAACCGTCAGTATCCCAGCTAAGAACGAGGTTATGAGCAGTAACATCAGGTTTGGATTTCTGCCAAGAGATCTTTTAGCTCGGGGCTTCCAGACCACTTCTTGATTTTGTTACCGCTGGAGTCAACTTGAACCATAGTGTGCTGATAGGTGACACCATACTTTTTCTTAAGATCATTTGAGCTATCATAGTCGGTCTTCACAATTACTGTCTTATCCGGAATTGTGCCAAGGTTAGCATTGATGCTCTTGTCCAATGCCTGACAAGTTGGGCACCACGGTGCGTGGAAGTATAGCACCACTTTAAAATCTTTGTACTTATCCTGATTGCCAGTGTAATCGGCATAGCTGATATAGCCACCCTTAGTCATAGCATCATGCCCAGTAGTGTCACTCGTCGCGGCAGCTTCTTTTTCCTTTTGCATCGCTTTAGTTTCGGCTTCTTTTTTCATCATGGCTGCATGCTCAGCCTCTTTTTTACTGTTCTGATTGTTGCTGTAGGCTAAGGCTCCGCCGCCAATTAATAGGATTCCTATTACGATGGCTATAATTACGGTTGATTTTTTATTCATTGCTACCCCTCTTTAGTTATAAACGTTCATAAATAAGAATAAGCAGTGTATTCGCTAATGTCAAGTTGACTTAACTTTTACTGATTGTCCTTATTTCTTTGTACAATAACTTTGGTAGCGATCATAGCCAGTAGAGCAACAGGAATTGCAGGATCTAAGTCGTGCTTTAAGCTCTGAATAACAAGTGCCAAAATTAGTACGACAGAGCCTATTAAGTAAGCCCAGCGACTGGCTAGGGCTTGATTCTGAAGCTCGCGTTCGTCATCAGGCTGTTCACGCCACAGAAACACAAGAAAGCCCGAGGTTAATACGAGTACAATAGCTAACAGAAGCATCTGCAGTGCAGAGGGCATGACAACAGCGTGAGGAGCTACGGCCAAGAAAGCGATAATGCCTAGACCAAGTAGTAAAATTATGTCGAATAATGATTTATATTTTTTCATATTGAAATAGGTCCTCCACCTTACTGCCTAGTATAGCCGCAATTCGCAATGCCAGCAGCACGCTCGGTACATAATTACCTTTTTCTATTGCGATGATAGTCTGACGAGTTGCTTGGACTTTCTCGGCTAGTTCATCTTGAGTCATCTTTAATAAGGTGCGTCTTTCTCGCACAGAATTAACAACCGTATGTCCCTTGTCTTTGATAAACATCCTATATGTTAAGTTAACATAACATTAACGATGTTGTAAACCGTTGGTATATACTATTATGACGCCGCAACCCCTCGACAGGGGATCTTTACTACACTCCTGTTACTGCGTTATACTTTCTTCGTAGCAAGGTTATAACATCGTTTATCACCTGCACCAAATAAAGAGTCAGGCTTGAACCACTTTTTTAACGGGCTACGTATATTGACTTTTTTAGTAATTTCTGCTATAATTACTCTAATAAAGCACAAGCTTTTAATTTGTATGCAATACTAGTGTTATGAGTATGTTATACCCTCAAGAAAACTTATCTGGTGGGCAAGACGAGAAACTTGTTCTTCTATTACAAGTACCTAGAACAAATGACAAAAAAGAACTAGCTGCCGAGCAAATGTTTGCTTCACTTCATGGACTCCTGATGTTTCCTCCTGAAAAACGCTTTACAGGAGCAAAAAACGAGACTATTAGCCTAGAGATAGCGGTACTAAACAAACAAATTGGGTTTTATGTATGCCTGCCAAAATACTTAAAAGACTTTATTGAGGAACAAATCTATGCTCAGTATCCAACAGTACAGATTAGTATTGTGGAGGATTATTCAAAGAACATTACCTCTCTGGATACTGTTTCTATTGGAACAGAGATAAAATTGACTGCAAACGACGTATTACCTATCAAAACTTTCCAAAGTTTTGAGGTTGACCCACTTGCAGCCATTACTGCAACACTTGCCAAGTTTGAAGCAGGAGAAGAAGCTTGGATACAACTGCTAATCAAGCCAGCCAGTAAAAACTGGCACAAAAAGAATGAACAATACGTCAACAGCCTAAGAAGTGGTACAAAGCAAAGCACTAACGTACTCTCAGCACTGTGGAATCCACCAGAATATGGTAAATCCGAGTCAATAAAACTAACAGAATATGAGCAAGCGCGAGCTAGCGCATCCGAAGAGAAAAGTCACAAACTGGGCTTTACCTCTAACCTTCGTGTAATTTATAGGGGTAAAACCTCTAGAAGTGAAGCAAATCTGCGCCTTCAGTCTATTACTGCCGGATTTAAGCAGTTCAACACAACTTATTTAAATGGGTTTGAGCAAAGCAAGGTTATTACCGATGGTTCTTTAGCAAGTGCCTATAGCCGACGCGAATTTAGCAAAAAACCATTTACACTTAACATTGAAGAGCTTGCAACACTTTATCACTTGCCTCACACAAACGTAGAAACGCCTTATATCATGTGGGCCTCAAGCCAAACATCTGAGCCACCGGCTAATTTGCCAATAATGCATTCTGGACACGACAGCGAAGTTAGCTTAATCGCTGGTGCAACTTTTCGTGGCCAAAACACACCATTTGGTATGCCAAGAGCTGACAGAGACCGACATTTATACATATTAGGGCAAACTGGTGTTGGTAAGTCTGCGCTACTGGAACTACTGACTATCTCAGACATAAACAGCCCTTACGGATTTGCTGTAGTTGACCCTCATGGCGACTATGCCATGAATATCTTGCGCCGTATACCAGAGTCGCGTACAAATGATGTTATTTACTTTAATCCAAGCGACGTTGACTTCCCTATTGCCTTCAACCCAATGGAGATTACTGATTCTAAACTAAAAACTCAGACAGTGTCAGAGCTGATTGGTGTGCTAAAACGGATGTTCGACTCGTGGGGTCCTAGGTTAGAATATATTCTTCGTTATAGCCTATTAGCCTTGCTTGATTACCCGGAATCTACAATGTTAGATATTACTAGAATCTTGACAGACAAAAAGTTCCGTGAAGAAGTACTATCATACGTAAATGACCCCGTTGTTTATAACTTTTGGACAGTAGAGTTTGCCTCATGGAACGATAAATTTGCAGCCGAGGCTGTGGCGCCAGTGTTAAATAAAGTTGGTGCCTTTACTGCCAACCCTGTGGTACGAAACATTGTAGGTCAGCCTAAAAGTAGTTTTAACGTCCGTGAGATTATGGACAACAACAAAATTCTGATAGTAAACCTCAGCCGAGGACTTATTGGAGAAGATAACGCCTCAATTTTAGGTGCACTTATGGTCACTAAAATACAGCTTGCAGCTATGAGTCGTGCGGATATGCCGATAGAGCACAGAACACCGTTTTATTTATATGTGGACGAGTTCCAGAACTTTGCAACCGAGAGTTTTGCTACTATCCTCAGTGAAGCACGTAAATATGGCCTAAACCTAACTGTAGCTAACCAATACATCGCTCAGATGCCCCAGGAGGTTAAAGACGCTGTATTTGGCAACGTTGGGTCTATGATTGCCTTTAGAATGGGTGCTGATGACGCACGTTCCATGCAAAGATATTTTGAGCCCAAGTTTACAGAGTACGACTTAGTACACCTTCACAACCGCAATTTTATGGTAAATATGACGATAGACGGTGAAAAATCACCAGCTTTTTCAGCAGTTACACTCGATTTACCGGTCCAAAATAGCGATTTTACTAATCAAATTATTGAAAATTCACGCTCAAATTACGCCTATACACTAAATCAAGTCGAAGAATTTGTAAATTCTAGGTACATAACAGTCAATAAAACTAAAAAAATACTCGCTCAAGCAAATAATAAAACCGATAGTAATGATAAAAAAGAAAATATCATTAATAATCCAGAGGCATTAGATGTCGATTCCAAGCATCCTGACATTGTGTCTAGCATTTCTTCTGCACTAAAAGTTGGTAAAGCCGTCACAAAATCCTTAGAGTCTACTTCAGCCGAAACTAAACCAAAAAGAAAGCGAATCCGTAGACGCAAAAAAACTACCACAGCGCCCACCGATTTATCTGAAGATATAGAACAAATAATTTTTAAACGTTAATTTTAAAATCATATAAAAACACCCCCAAAAGGAGGTGTTTAGTGTTTCACTTTCGCTCTAGTGCCTACCCTGCCGTAGTTTACGGAGGTTAGGGAGCTCATCAGCATA
>JAYUAP010000012.1:0-6190 GCA_043741255.1 Candidatus Saccharimonadota bacterium
CAATATCAAACCATTGTCCGGCCAACCTAGGGTCAAAATACTGACTGGTTTGTTGGTCGAATGGTAAGGAAGTATTTTCAAGTCTGTATAAGGGGACCAGCTCAGGGCTTTTCATTAATTTATTATACCATAAAAACCAATCTAAATAAAGAATACTCCTAAAACAAAGCCTCATTTTATCAACGGTTCTTCTATTAAAATGCAAAAAGTAAATTACTTCATTTTTTGAGGATGCGGTGGATGGTGAGCCAGGTACGAGAGGTTATTTCTTTGCCGAATTCTTTCTCAAGCCAGGACATTAGACCGGTTGTTTTTATAACTGTATTGTCCGTTACGGTGAATAAAGCATTATCAAGGTTCGAAACAAGCTTGTACGGCTTGCCAGGAGCCGTACAAGGAAGTTCGTAGGGAACTTTGGTCGGATTCTTAAAGAAAGTTACTAGTAGATACGAACTTGAGCCATGTACTAAATCTCCAAAAGGGTTAGCTTTGACTAGCTTTTGAAGCTGTCTTTGGCTTCGCACCACAGTAGTGCTATCAAATCCTAGTTGTTCTGGCCAAGTTTTTTCTATCATAGCTTCAAGAATTTTTATATTTGTTATCTGACTTTCAAATATCACGTTGCCGCTAGAAATTACTCCTCTAAAACTAGAAAAACCAAGACTTTCCAATGCTTCACATAACTTACTTTGGTGCATATTTGGATTTCCTGGTTCAATCCCCCGAAGTAAGGCTACATATTTTGTCATGTCATTATTATAAACATTATTTAAAAATATAAGGACAATTTGTAAAACTAAGTTAATTTTTTAGGACTTGTGGATAAGTAAGTTTAAGTATTTATTCAGTATTTTTATAAAAACAGAAGTGTTAATTGAATTTATTGTTGTATCTAAGTCTACAAACATGCAAAGTAGAGGTCTAAAAGTGTATAAAAAATGTACCCATTTACTCTTGCACCTCTGTTTTAAAGGGGGCATAATGTACTTAGTTATTATAAAAACAAAAAATAACTAAAACAAAAATAAAAAAACTATAACCAAAAAATGCAAAAATTGCGGCAAATTAGCATTCGACTGGCCTTAACGTTTAAGGTGTTTATTCTGTTTGTTTTAGTATTTTTCACTTCTTTAGCTGTATATACATATACGCGCACGATTGACCCTACTAAAGCCTATGCAGCAACTTCTTCGACACTCAACTTTCAAGGTAGGCTACTTAGTAGTAGTGGAAATGTGGTACCGGACGGTAATTACAATTTAGAATTCAAAATATACGACGGTGGTACTAACGGTGGTCCAGTCGGAGCGGGTGAATTAAACTCTGGTACGCTACTTTGGATCGAAACCAGAGACTTCCCCGGAACGGACGATCGAGTCAGGGTAGTCAACGGTTATTTCTCTGTGACACTTGGTTCGGTTACGGCATTTCCTGGCACAATTAACTGGGACCAAGAGTTGTGGTTAACAATGAATGTTGGTGGTTCTGGCACCACTCCTGCATGGGACGGAGAGATGCTGGCCCCGTCAAATAAGCGCACCAAACTAACGGCAGTACCGTATGCTTTTCGGGCGAAGAGCGCATTGGGCGTTGCAAGCAATAATACAAATTCAGCTATAACTAACTCTGGTAATATTACTATCCAAACCGGTGATGCGAGTGGCCTTTTAAGTAATTCTGGCAACCTTATAATCGACAATGGTACAGCAACTCAAACAGCAGGCACTATTAGCCTGGGTACGACAAATACTTCAGGGATAACTATCGGCCGAGCTGGGGTTACTACCTTGCTTCAGGGAGCCATAAGTCTGACAGGTGGTACAAATTACGGGGTTTATTACAGAGACGGCAGTGGCAATCTTGCTACTACTGCGGCGGGTATAAGTGGGCAATGTTTTTTGAGTAATACAGCCCTTGCTCCTTCTTGGGGGAGCTGCGCCGGTTCAGTAACACTACAAAACTCGTACACCAATTCCACAAACCCGGAGATAACGCTTGACTCCACAAGAGGCGCATTAACAATTAGGGATAATTTGGTTGCACTTGGTGCAAATTTGTTTGAAGTACAAAACAACGCTGGGACATCAACTTACTTCGGTGTTTCCGCGACGGGAGCAAGTGTCCTAGGGGGGCTTTCACAGTCAGATGGTTTAGTTTCTTTGGCAGCTAATGCAGCATCGACAATTTCGACTAGTTCTGGTGGGTTAACTCTGACTTCGGCTGCGGCAGCTACCTGGAGCACCACCGCTGGTAACTTAACCATTCAAGCGGGCAGTGGCACTGTTACTCTAGGGACATCCACAGCGCTGACGGCTACCGCTGGTCTGACTGTAAGTTCTGGAGGCTCTGGTGCTTTAACATTAGATTCAGCTAGTAATACATTACTGATCGCCGCCGATGATACTGGCCTACAGCGCGTCGCCACTGGTAGTTATAAGATTGACCTCAAGGATAGTGGTGCTACCACTCTCAGCCTAGATAATACTGGCTCTGGTGCGGCTTCACTCAATCTGGTAGATGGTGAGCTGAAGCTGGCCGGCACGTCGGTACTGACCAATGCTAGAGTATTACAGAATCTGACCGGTCTAACTGTGGCTGGCGGGACGGTATCACTGAACGCTGCCAGTAACAATGCTATCAGTATCAACACTGCTAGCAGTAGTGGCACGGTGACTATCGGTGGCGGTAGCGCGCCGTTTACCATAGATTCGACCGCTTTTGACGTCTCAACGGCTGGAGCGCTGAGTGGCATAACTACCATCAACGCTTCTGGCGCCATCACTGGAGCGACATCAACCAATACAATCAACGGTCTGGTAGTTAATTCTGGAACGCTGAGTGCTATCACCGGCTATACTCAGACCAGTGGTAACTTTGACCAATCAGGCAGTGGCACATTCGGTACCGGTACTGGGGCGGTGTCTTTGAACGGTGCAACTACGCTGTCGACTACCACCAACAGCGCCGTTGGCTTAACGGTCAATGGTACGACCGGCACGGCAGCTACAGCACTGAGCATTGCTCAAACTGGTAACGCTGCCGATCTTGTAATTACCAATACTGCCAGTACAAGTGGCGCGTTGGTAAGCCTGACCCATAGCACATCGGCGTTTACTGGTACGGGCCTACTAGTCAATCTGGCTAGCGGTTCAGGAAATTTTGCCTCTGGAAATTTTGCTGACTTTCAGCTGAATGGCACTAGTCGTTTTAAAATTGACAACACTGGTGCGCTACAGATCACCAGTGACAGCGCCACCGGATTAAATATTCAAAGTACCGGTGGACTGTCGTACTTTAGCGTTGATGTGGCCAACGCGGCCGTACGAATCGGTAGCTCGACGGCCGACGCCACAGGGACGCTACTAGTACTAGATACCAAGAACACTTCCGGTGACCCGACGGGCATCAACGGCGGTAGTTATTATAATTCTAACACCGCTAAAACACGCTGTTACCAGAACAGCTCTTGGCAAGATTGTATCACTAGAAACAGGGTGACTATTAGTGCTGACGTAACTAACAATAACATTGTAGCCAACTCCATAGCTGATGTCACAAATCTGTCATTTTCGGTTACGTCCGGGGTAAAATATCAGTTTGAATGCAACATCTGGTACACAGCAGGGGCTACTACCACCGGTTCGAGGTGGTCTATCAACGGCCCAGCAACGACGTCTTTAGCCTACGAATCTAGATATGCGCTGTCGACTACCACTCAGACTCTTAACAACTTAACTGCCTACGACACACCAGCTGCCTCCTCCACCAGCAGTACGGCTACCACCGGAAATAATGCGACCATAAAAGGCTTTATTCAGCCGTCGGCCAGTGGCACAGTTATCGTGCGGTTTGCCTCAGAAGTATCAAACTCGGCCATTATCGCAAAGGCCGGAAGCTCTTGTGAGTATTGGACGCCATAGATGATGGACTGCTTAGAGCCTGTTCAAGATCTCCTTTTCGGCCCAAAAAAGATCTTTAACAGGCTATTATGTTATGATGTCTTTAGTAATGCGGAGGGCAGATAGTGGCAGCAAAAAATACAAAGTCAAAGGTAGTGAAAACAGCAAAACTTCAACCCTTAGTCGAGGACGTATCGGTTAAGTCCAGTAAAAAAGTTAGCTATTTGTACATGGTTATTATTTTACTTTTAGTTGCGCTAGTTGGACTAGGTGTCTTTGGATATTTTAAATATCGTCAACTTACCAAAGAAAATAGTCGGCTATCAAGTGACAATCAGCGTTTGTCCAATCCCGAAGAATCGGCCAAGACAGAGATTACTCGGTTGAAGTCAGATATTGCTAAACTGGTCGAAGTACCGTCTGGTGAAGAACCGACCATTGCTACAGTTACCGAAATAAGTAAACTCAAGGATAATCCGTTTTATGCTAAGGCTGAGAACGGCGACAAGGTTTTTATTTACGCTATGGCTAAAAAAGCGTTTATTTATCGGCCGCGGACCAACAAGATTATTGAGGTGGCAGCCATAAATCCTCAGGATGAGACTTCTCTTAAGCAGGATGGTATCAAAGATTCATCTAACGATCCAACCAAAAGTCCTACTTCTCCAAGCTCAGAAACCGCACCACCGCCAACCGAGTAACATTATACGCATTAGAAAAAATAAACTGGCACCCTAAACGCATATCGTTAGCGTAGAAATGGTAGCCCTGATCTCTCTTGGTTTTGAGTAGCTTATTTGCAGGGTGGAACCCTAGATTTCCTAGATTTCCTAGATTTCCTTGTATCTCCGGTATTTTTATGTAATGTTATTGACGGTTTAGCTTAAGTGTGTTAATATTTAGCTAGTTTCGAGATAATAAAGAGGGTAAACAACTTATTAGTAGGTTGCAAAACCCTCTTTTTGTCTATCTCGACGAGGATTAAAATAAGGAGAATAAAATGGCTGGAACAAGCAAAGGTGGCAAAGCAGCTGCCAACACTAACAAAACCAAATACGGTCCTGATTTTTACGCAAAAATCGGTGCCATGGGTGGTAAAAAAGGCAAAACTGGCGGATTTTACGCAAACCGTGAATTAGCCCGTTTAGCCGGTGCTAAAGGTGGACGAATTAGTCGCCGTGGCAAAAAATCTGTTTAAAGTGTTACTTTAAACAGTTTAAAAAGCCGAGTAAAAACTCGGGTTTTTAATTTGTCATGCGGTAGGCTCGGCAAAAGCGCGATTTGCTAACGTTCCACTGTTTTAGACAGTTTAGACAGTTATAGGTTGTGCGGTTTTTTTGGGACCCTGTCATACTACAGTTAGGGCAGGCACTGCGCTTGTGTAGCCAATTTCTGTAGGTGTCCAAGCAATCTTCCGCGTGGTCTTTATCGATGTTAATCCGGTATTTTTTAGCCAATCCTAAGGCTTTTTGCCATGCCTCGGACTCCATGATTAGTAGCTGTATATCTTGCTGATAATCACTATGCTTTGCCATCATGTGTCCAATTTCATGCAAAAGTGATGAAGCTGACAGCTCAAAAGACGACTTTTTGCTGTAACTTACCGATGCATGTTTTGGTGACCAAGAGCTAGACTCGGCCTCTATAAAATCTATATCAGGGAAGTCTTTTTTGATAGTTTGGACAAAAGTTTGCCAGTTATCGTTTTGCAAGCTGGTAGCAACCATAAATCACTGCCTCTTCCGGTTTTTGGGCTTTCACAATTACTGGCATCTGCGTAAACTTTGGGTCAATTTTAGCCATTTCTTCATTTAATGTAGCCTTAAATTTATCTAGGTGAGTTCCAACTCCACCACCAATAATTATGACATCTGGGGTCAAAACATTTACTAAATTCATTAGTCCTATTGCCACGTTACTACAAAATTTTCTCCATGCAGATTCATCTTCTAGTTCACTAGCTTTTTTGCCAAACGTCTCAAACAGCCATTTACCGGACGCCATATCTTCCCATTCTGTATCTTTGCCTTCATATTCGAAAATCATGTGACCAATCTCGGCATCAGCAGTATTTGGGTCTATAACTCCGTCTACAACCAACACTCCGCCTATACCAGTGCTGATTGTAACGTAAAGTGCCTTATGGTAAATATCCTTGATTAAATTAGCTTCGCTTAGGCCGGCTAGGTTAGCGTCATTCTCAATTACTACTGGACAATTCAGTATTTTTTCTAAGTCTTGTTTGATAGGTATGTTTTGGTCCCAGCCTAGGTTGCCAAGGTGTATTATCA
>JAYUAP010000013.1:0-6189 GCA_043741255.1 Candidatus Saccharimonadota bacterium
GACAATCTGCTAAAAGAAGTGTCGAAAGGTTTTTACATTGATGTTGGCGCAGGTCACCCTATAGAAGATTCTGTTACAAAAATCTTTTACGAAAAAGGGTGGACAGGGATTAATTTCGAGCCAATTAAGCACATATACGATCTTATAGTAGAAGATAGACCAAGAGATATAAATTTGAACGTTGGTGTCTCTAATAAAAAGGGCAAACTGTCGTTTAGAGAGTATAAAAATTATGGCATGTCAACGTTCACGCAGGGCATAAAAGACAACCACTTCGACTTAAATGAATTTTCGGATAACTATGTTGATTACGAGGTCAAAGTTGAAACTCTTTCGTCAGTTTTCGAAAATAATCATGTAAAAAATATTAATTTTTTGAAGATCGATGTAGAGGGCTTAGAGTATGAGGTTCTTGAAGGCAACAATTGGTCAAAATTTCGTCCACAAGTTCTGTGTATAGAATCAAATCATATAGTCAAAGATTGGCGCACTTTCCTAGAGGCTAAAGGATACGAAAAAGTCTTTAACGATGGAATTAATGATTATTACGTTTCGGTGGAATCCGGACTTCGAAAAAAATTTTCCTATGAAAACACTTTTTTGGGTGAGATAAGGCCGATTGATTTTCGTGTGTCTAGAGTAGTAGAAAAAGAAGTGTCCAATATCGAGAAAAAAGTAAACGATTTGGCGTTAATGAATAGCCAGCTGCAAGCTACAGTTAATCGTCTACGGCGCGAGAACGGGTATTTACACAACCAACTAAACCTACAATTTAGTCCGAGGTTTTTACTAAAAAATCTATTAAAGAGCACTGATATGTATATTAAAAAAACTATATATCCTTATGCTTACACCCATGAACTACTATCTCCTAAAACTGATATAAAAATAAAGAAAAGTAACAACCTTTCCCTTTTCTTGGGCTCAATTAATGCCTATGATTTTGGTGTTTTAAAGAAGATTAGTTATCAATCAAGTTTTATCAGAGGGAAGATTCTAAAAATATATTTACTTTTTCGGGCTATCTTTAAAAAGCTTTTATTTATTGCATTAAAAATTGCTAGAAAGTTAAAAGTGGCATTAAGAAATGTTAAATAAAAAAGTACTTATTCTAGATGCGCAACTTTTCCAGAGTTTTAGTATACATCGAGGAGTTGGGAAGTATTCGTTATCCTTAATAAAAGAGATGAATATAAATTTTTCACTATATGATCGGAAAATTCTTATATTTAACGACTCTGGGTTTGACGATAAAGACAAGAGAAAAATTAAAAAAATAGCGAGTAATTTTGAATTTGTATTTTTGCCTCTAAAACGCACATGGCCAAACTCGGTTGATAATTATCGTCACATTGAAAATGAAAACAAAGAAGCATTAGATATTTTTATAAGAGATAATTTTGATGGGTGTAGTATAGATTTTATTATTCTTTCACTTTTTCAGCATCACGAATGTCCTACTTTTCCTTCGTTGAACGTTCGTAAATCTCTAATTGTATATGATTTGATACCTTTACTTTTTCCCGAACTATATTTAAATGATGAAACGACCAAACAGACCTACCTATCCAGGTTTAAGGTATTATATGAAGCAGATCATTTTTTTACCATTTCCCTTACCGTAGCAAACGACTTGTCTCTAAGTCTAGGTATACCGAAGGACTACATTACTCCCATACTAGGCGCACCAGTTAAAAGAAAAAAACTCAAAGAAAAAGCATTTACATCTCTCCAACAGCAACGATTTATTTTACTACCATCAGGTGATGACCCTAGAAAAAATAATTTAAGGTCTATCTTGGCGTTTGAGATATTTAACAGAAAGCATAAAAATCAATTTAAACTTGTTATAACATCGCTATTTGATAGTTCGACTCAAGAAGAGTTGGCTAGACACTCCAACTCCCTTTTATTTACAGGTAACGTTACTGAAGAGCAACTTGCCTGGCTGTATGATAAGTGTGAGATGGTGCTTTTTACGCCTTTTTATGAAGGCCTTGGGATGCCTGTATTAGAAGCTGTTGAGTTTAATAAGACTGTAGTTTGTTCTGATATTGATGTCTTCAAAGAAATTGATAATAATGCTTTTTATTTTTGCAATCCATATGAGGTTGAAGATATAGCATTGTCAATGAACAAAGCATACACTAACAAGGATAATATTAACGAAAGCAAATATAAATCTTTACTAAAAAAATACACTTGGAGTAAAACTTCAGATTTACTATTAACAAAATTAAGTGAACGATCAGTGTTGAAAAGCCCAAAACAGCCAAAGCCAAATATAGCAGTTTTTGCACCCACGCCAAGCGGCTATTCTGCTATTGGCAAATTTGTTCAGGAGCAACATTTTGTTTTTTCTAAATTTGCAAACATAGAATATTTTTTGGAGTCAGGGATTTCTGAAAAGGCAAGAACGGCACACATACGAGAAAATATCTTGACGCATGTAGCGGTATGTAGAGACCCATGGTTGTTTAACGATTCACTAAAAAACAAATACGCAAAAACCATATATCACATAGGCAACAGTGAATACCATCTTTCAACAACTATCAAGGCGCTAAGCTTGCCAGATACAATTGTATTACACGATCCTGTGATCGAAGGGCTATATAGTGTTTTGAATGCACAGGGCTTAATAAGTGACGAAAGACTAGAGGCTGAAAAAAATCTTGACACATTGATTCACCCAAAAGAAGGCAAGTTTGTTTCAAGCTTAGTCAGTAAACAAAGAAACATTATTATTCACTCAGATCACGCGGAAGTAGCAGTAAAAGAGTCCATGATAGAACACTCAAACAAACCATTAATTAGTAAAATTATGTTAACCACTATTACCCCATACACAATACAATACAGGGATAGAGGAAGCGAAAGTTTAGTTATTGGGATAGCTGGTATAGTTCACCAGGCAAAGGGCCCGGAAATATTGAGTAAAATCTCAAAGATCAAGCTTCCCCACACAGCAATTAAACTAAAGGTTTTTGGCTTTTCTTTACTTGACTCTGAAGCAGAGAAAAAATTATTAGAAATACAAAATTTAGAAATAATATATTCGCCCTCAGATGCGGAATTTAAACAAAATATTCTAGACTGTGATTTAATTTTTAACTTTAGGCCTGATTACCAAGGAGAGCCTTCACTCGCCGTTCTTGAATCTTTGAGATTCGGGAAAGCAGTAATTGTAAATAAGAAGGGGTGGTTTCAAACTTTACCCGATGAAATTGTTTATAAAGCTAAAACAGAAATGGATGCAATTAAATTAATTTCAGAGATAGACTACGTCAAGGATGCCCAACTAACTAATACCAGAAAAGATTACATTGAAAAAAATCATAGTATCCAAGACTATATAGCAAAACTGGTAGAGACTTTGTGAATTAACCTGTAATATTTTTAATAAATAATTTTGTAGTTTTTGCCCAATTAAAGTTTTTTGACTGTTGTAAGCCGGCCTTTCTTATATTTTCTAGGTGTTTCTTATTAGATATTAAGTCTTTAGTTATCTCAACTATATCGTTAACTGATCTTGCGTAGAGTGCTGAAGAACCACCCACTTCTCTAAGTGACGAGTTATCATAACATATAACTGGACAATTATTCTCCATTGCTTCTAAAACGGGTATCCCAAAACCCTCGTAAAGCGTTGGGTATACAAAAGCCAAGGCGTTTTCATACAGTAAATTTTTTTCCTCAGGCGAAACAAAGCCCAAAAAATAGATATCGTTCCCGTACGAAGAAGATTGTATGGATTTTTTTGCTTTCTCATTTGGGATTGTTGCAATATTTTGAAAATCGTAACCTATCAAGACTAAACAACAGTCAATATTTTCGGATTTTAAAATATTGTATGCTGCTATTAAATCACTTAATTTTCGGCGCGGATCAACCCCACCTACATAAAGCAAGTAGGGTTTATGTAAAAGATCAAAAGTTCTGTATCTTTCTTGACCTTTAATAAATCGCCAGTCTAAACTAGGCAACCTATAGGCAGGTACTTTACTTGTACTAAAAGATTGATTATCTGCTGCCAGATGCAGTACTTTAATTTTTTGTTTGTTGGTTTTTAAATATGTTATTAAATCTAATTTTGTATGCTCAGAAATAGCAAGAACTAAATCAGCTCTTTCTAGAGCTCTCTTAAGCAAGAGAAGGTATCGAATCCGGTGACGATGTGCTCTAATTGCCTGATTGATACTATTGGTTTTGTTCTTTACTTGTCGGTAGGTTGGTAAGTAGTACCCCTCTAATACAAGCGGAATAATATCGTATTTTAATAGAACCGTTTTGAGGTTTGACGGCTTAGGAACTCCAAGTAAAAAGTCGAACTGGACAAAGATATCTATATCATTAATTTCTGGTAGTCTGTCGATTGAACTAGCTTTACGCCAAGATGCATACATACCATTTAAGTACCTAACTATCCTTAGGCGACTATTTCGGGGTTTAGTTTCTTCGGTTGTTAAAATACGGTGAGGCAGAGTGTAGTTTTTAAGAATTTCTGGTTTGGGCTGATTCTCAAAAATATAAAACACCAAATCCCAGTCTTTTACTAAATCGGGGTTATTTTGTAATTCTTTTAAAATATTTTGCAAACAAATACCAATACCCCTGTATTGGTGGCCTATTTGCAGTGGGCGTAAATCAAATGCAACTTTCATTTATAATTCCAAAAGAGCTTTATATATTTTTTGTGCACTTGCGTCCCAAGAAAATTTTTTAGTTTGTTCGTACCCTTTTTGTATCAAACTTTTCCTCAGTGAATCTTCAGACATTATTGTCACCATTGCATCTAAAATCCCTTGTTGGTCTGTGCTTTTAACTAATATTCCTGCTTCTCCCACAACTTCAGGCAAGGACGTGTTGTCAGATACGACAACCGGAACACCGCACGACATTGCTTCTAATGGAGGCATACCAAAGCCTTCATAATGGCTTGGGTAAACAAGCATAAAGGCACCGGAGTACACAGCAGGGATATCAGAGTCATCTACGTAAGAGTTGGGTCGAATGATTTTGTAGCCATTCTTTTCTGCTTTATCTAGTTTCTCGAATATTTTTTCACTAAGCCAACCGTTAGCACCTACGAGTAATAAAGGGTGTTTATCGGAATATTCCTTAGGTAATTTTGTGTATGCATCTATTAATAATGATATGTTTTTTCGAGGTTCGATATTGCCGACGAAAAGAATATAGTTGTCGGGCAGACTATATTTTCTTTTAATTTTATCTATTTCCCAATCTGATCTTTTATAAAAATGGCTTCTATCAACAGCAGGATATGCAACAATTACATTTTTTGGGTTGAGGTTATAAAAATCAACCAACTCTTTTTTTGTGTAGTTAGAAATTGTAATAATTAAATCAGATTTACTCACGGCTTGCCTGACTATTTTTGATAAATACCTGGCATTATTTGCATCAGCGTACTGGGGCACTATTTCATAAGAGATATCGTATATAACAGTGGCACTTTTACTTTTAAAAAGAGGGTAACGGCTAAAGTTTGTAAAAAAGTATGTACCTCTTCCAAACCACAAATCTAGCGGTGGTAAAACCCCTTTGTCTAGTAGTTTATGGATTATACGGGCAGGAAGTAGTATCGATTTTTTAGTCATATGTTCGATACGAAATTTGGTTAGGCGGTTCATTCGATTTTTTGATGCGAACAGTACTGTGTTAAATCGTGATTTTTGCTGGCTTTGCAATAAAGAATGTTCTGGCAATGCAATATAGTTATCCCAAGCCTGAGCTATGCCTTTTACATAGTGTCCGACTCCGCTAAAATGGTCAGCAACTAAAGCGCTACATTCAAAATATATCTTTTTTTTCCGCATTAGATAGGTAAAATTTTAACAGGTAGTACTAGAGTATTCAACTGTTAATTAAAACTAAAAACCAACAGTACTTATTGATACGATAGGTTTATTTATGTTAGCTCCCCCAAAAGAACCATAGTAACTTGCAGCACCAAAACTAAATATTCCACCATCCTGCGCTACCATCCAGTACCCACTAGAGCCATTTCTAAGAGAAGTCATGTTAGATATTGGTGATAATAAACTCATGTTACCCGTAGAACCTAAGTATCCAGCATTACCAAAGGTAAATATTCCACCGTCTGAAGCAACTAACCAATAACCATTACCATCTGGTGTGGGCGCCATCCCCACTACCGGTTTGTTA
>JAYUAP010000014.1:0-31143 GCA_043741255.1 Candidatus Saccharimonadota bacterium
GATACATAACCGGCAAATAAGTCAGGTTGTTCGGTCGCAATTCTTTGGATAAACATCCCACCATTAGAAAAGCCCGTGGCATAGATTTTATCCGGATTGACATTATATTTACTACTTAAACTGGCAACCAAAGCTTTTATGTATCCAACGTCGTCTACTTTATTTACCCAGCCACTACCACAACAAAATTCTGCGTTCCACCCTGATTGGCTAGACTTGGTAGAGTCAGGATATACAACAATTGTGTTGTTGCCTGTAGAATTATGGAGGGCAGAGAAGTAGGCCATTTGCTTGCCATTACCACCCAGTCCATGGAAAGCAAAAATCATTTTTGGGCTACCGCTCAGGTTTTTTGGCACCGATATGCGGTAGGTCCGTGATACGCCAGCAAATTCCATTTTTTGAGATGAGCTAAATAGTACCGACCTATCTCTGGGGGTAAAAAAGATAAAAATTACTAAAATAAATAAAGAAAAGGTAGCTACTAAAAATATTAAAATTATTTTCATAACTAAATTTATAGATTTTTTATTTCTCAACACTGCAGATACTATATCAGCATAAATACTGGTTGTGTTTGTCATAAAAAAAGAACCACTAAGGTGATTCTCTTTTCTTGGCGGGCCCGACCGGGGTCGAACCGGCGATCTCCTCCGTGACAGGGAGGCGTGATAACCACTTCACTACGAGCCCATAGCGTCAATTTTACTTAATTGACAGGTGTGATAATATCAAATTAAGGAGTTATTTGCAAGGAATGTTACGGTCTAGGTTTTTGATAAACGGGGTGTTTTACTACTTTTTGTGCTGATTGCACCAAACTTGAAAGCAGTAACTGCTCAAAAGTTTCTTCGTTCATTAACCTTCTAACATCA
Source organism: Candidatus Saccharimonadota bacterium (assembly GCA_043741255.1). GTDB lineage: Bacteria > Patescibacteriota > Saccharimonadia > Saccharimonadales > 2-12-FULL-41-12 > JALHOM01. The sequence goes on from JAYUAP010000014.1 coordinate 876, forward strand.
TAATCATCATCGGGTATTATGGGCTTTACGGAGTGCAATTTAATGTCTTGCGGTGGAAAGCCTGGTAGGTAAATCATCGCTGGACTGTAATTTATGCCGATTGGCCAGATTGGTATGCCTTTTTTGTGGTCTTTGTATAACATTCTTACTGTGCTTCGCGACACATATTCCATGGCATATATTTTATCGTTTTTGTCACCTTCTTTTTTTGTACGGCTTGCATTGGGGGGCACAAATTTAATCTGTTGTTTTGCTACGCATGCTCGGCTATCTTGGTGTTCTCTCATCTCTCGAAGAGCCCTGACATTATATCTACCGATTTCTAACGCGTATTTTTCGAAAAGTGGTTTTGTTGACTCGGTTTCTGGGAATATTTGGACCACATTTCCTACAGGCTTAACTAATTTATCGAACGCGTTTGCAGGTGTTGCGTCAACGGAAGGTACTACCCGATTTACTAATTGTTTTATCGGATTAAGATAGTTTATATAAGGTATTAACCGACTGATTATTATGTAGTTATCTTCTATAGTTCGGCCCTCACCCAAACTAGACTGACCAATTAAGATAGGTAAGGTAGCGGCGTCTTGCATGACTACATGAGGCATGACAATGGTTATATTCGAGTGGTCTTTCAACCCATGTTTATCAATCGTGTGGTTTAATTTACTCAAAACGTTCTTTAAATTGCCTACTTTTCGTAGGAAAGCGTGTTCAGCGTAAGGTCTGTTGGCCATGTCAGCAGAGAAGAACTTGTTATCTAGTAAAGTTGGGTCATTATCTGGCCTATCAACTAGCTGGTGGTCAGCCAGTGCCCATTCTCCTAGTTTACCGGGCACAGATAATCGTGCACGTTCAGTAAAAAATGCATCCGACGCAGTTTGCAAATCAGGCTTATTTATAAGACTATCTTCTGGTCTCAGTATTTCATGACTAATTACTTCAAGGTCGCTCATTGCCGATTAATAGTATAATTTTACCCCTGTTGTGTCAACCAATAATTGATTATAAGACTTAATTATTTTATAATAAATAATAATGAGTCATTTATCTAGTCCAGAAGTACTTGCTTTTAATGTTAAAAATTATTTGCAAGAAAGACAAAATAACAAAAGTATTGTAGTGGTTGAGATAGGCCACCGCATGGACCCCATCGCAATAAAAAAACCATCTTTTTATCGAGGTAAAAGAGCCTATATTGGTATAGAAGCCGGTTTGTGCGATTTAGGTAATTGGCACGATGATTTTGTTTCGGAACAGTCAAAAATTTACGCCAGCCGAAACATCTTTTTTCTTAATCAAGATTTGGGCGGAGAAGTGAAAAGAATTGATGATGTAGAAAAAGCTTCTTGGTACGAAGGACCATATAACACCGAGACAATATTGCCAAGTCAGTCGGCCGACGAAGTTTTCTTGGGTAATGTAGTTTCCGACCCTTTTGTAACAGCTGATAGACAAAGAACAGTAGACTTATTAAAGGAAACCTCCAGGTTGGTTACAGAAACCGGCATGATTGTTTTGAGAGAAACAATTACCCCAAAAAACACTGTTTATTTAAATGATGAAACATTTTCTGAGGCCGGTTTGGCCTTAGTTTCATTAGTGTCTATTACTCAAAAGTCTGATTGGAATATGCTTGAGCCCATCTATGGCAAAAAAAATAGTATTCTTCAGCAGGTTCCAGGAAGTGCGTATCGTTTTTTGTCAAAAACGGCAGAACAACCAGGTTAAATTTGCTATACTTTAATCCGTTATTACCGCGGAGAAACGGCTCATCTGCCAGCTGGCGGAGGTAGAGCAACACATTCGCAGGCGTGTAGGTCGCCAGTTCGATTCTGGTACCACGGCACCATTTATAAAAGTCTGAAATCAGGGTATACTAACGTCTAAACTATGTCGCATATCAGAAATTTTTTTTATGACCGTTTTGTGTTGTTTGTCCTCACAATAAACTCATTTTTAACCATCCTGACCATACTTTTTGTATTGCTTAGGTTAGGCAACTCTGAGGGAATTTATGTACATTCATATCGCTCCAACCTTGGTATTAGCGGTATAACTGCTGGTGGCTCAGCCGAATTAATAAGTTTTATTGTTTTTGCTGTTGGTGTATATGTAATTCACTTTTTCCTAGCAATAAAATTTCATAAAATTCGCAAAACTTCATCGTGGGTGGTTCTGCTATTAACCACACTTTTGCTCATCCTTAATTTAATAGTCGCTAATTCTTTACTAGATTTAAGTTAAAAATAAAAAATCATGAAAAATATAGAAATCCCCCTAAATTCCGAAAAAACCAGGTCTTATAGATGGCTGGAGCGCTTGCCAGCAATACTTAGCTGGTCACTTTTGGCCCTGCCTTTTGTTCTGAGTCAAATTAGCCCCTGGTTGACGGTATTTTTTATCGTTTTTTATATACTGATGTGGTTTGTCAGGACAATTGTGTTAAATGTTCGAGTTTTACAAGGATATTACACGATGAAATCACACGAATCAGCGCCCTGGAATGACCTCATAGAAGATATAAAAAAAGGCGAAGTAACAGTAAGTAGTCCACCCAAATGGCATATTAAAAACATTGCCAGGCTCAAAAACAATCCTGCGCTAGTTAAGCCCGATGAAGCAATCCATGTCATGATGGTCGCTACCTATAATGAAAGTCGCGAAATTATCGCCCCAACCATAGAATCGGTATTGGATTCTAACTATGACATGAAAAAAGTTATTCTGATTATCGCTTATGAAGAGCGAGGCGGTAAAAGAGTTGCCGACCAGTCTAGGGAACTGATTAAAACTTACGGTGATAAATTCTTATACGCTGAAGCAATACAGCACCCCGAAAGCATGCCAAATGAAGTAATAGGCAAGGGCGGGAACATAACTTATGCCGGAAGAATATTGCAAAAACGCCTACAAAAAATGAAGATTGACCCAGAATGCGTACAAGTCACTACTCTGGACGCAGATAACCGACCTCATAAAAACTACATTCCCGCGTTAACCTACGTATTGTGCCTTGTGCCAGAGCCAAAATACGTCTCGTTTCAGCCTATACCTATCTATACCAATAATATATGGGATGTGCCGGCGCTGATGAGAGTTATTGCCACCGGTAACTCTTTCTGGAACATTATTTTAAGCCTAAGACCTCATATGATTCGCAATTTTTCATCTCATGCTCAGAGTATGGCTGCGTTGATAGAAACCGATTTTTGGAGCGTACGGACGATTGTCGAGGACGGACATCAGTTTTGGCGGACCTATTTTCAGTTTGATGGCCGTCATGAAGTTTATCCAATCTATGTACCAATTTATCAGGATGCTGTCTTGTCCGACGGTTATCGCAAAACACTAAAAGCCCAATTCATACAGATTAGACGTTGGGCATGGGGTTGTAGCGATATCGCCTATGTCTGGACCAAAGCCTACCTAACACCTAACAAAGTGCCTAAATTTGATAAACTAGCTAAACTAGCGCGCTTGATGGAGAGCCATCTAAGCTGGGCCACTGCTCCTTTAATTTTAGCCTTTGCGGCCTTTATACCGATATTATTTAACCCAGAAGATATAGCAGCTAACCAGTTACCAAAGGTGGTGAGTAATATCCAAACCGTGGCAATGATAGGACTGTTTATTACGATGTTCCTAAGTTTTAAATCTCTGCCACCCAAGCCTTTGCGCTATAAACGGCATCACAGCATATTTATGGCGCTTCAGTGGGTCCTGTTACCGATAACTACCATCTTATATAACGCGTCGGCCGCGCTATATTCGCAAACTAGACTATTTTTTGGCAAGTATCTAGATAAGTTTGATGTAACTGACAAAGCCATCAAAAAATAGCAGGTAAACCCAGGGCTTTAAGGGTGGTGGGCTTTGTAGTGGATGGCCGACACGCTGTCGAAGTGGTTTAGTGTTTTGTAAATAATATTATGTATTTCTTTTGAGGTAATCACGCCCCTGTTGCTATGGTCTACAACCATGGTCAAAAGTGTGTCTGTAAGGTGCTTAGAGTCCATTAGGGCAGTTTTTCTGTGCGAGAGGCTAGAGAAGACCGAAATCAACAACTTGTCTCTTAAGAAGGGTTCTAGAGCTCCAGATGAGGTACTTACTCTTAGTGATGATTCTAAATCAATCAGCTCATGAGTGGTAAATATTGCGCGACATGACTTGCAGGCCCTGCGACGCCATGTAGATGTCGATTTTGCGGACGACCTTGAGTTTGTGACACTAGTTTTATGTCCACAATATATGCATACCATGTCAATATATTGACATTAAGCTATTTAAAAAGCTAGTGTAAAACTAGTGGATAAATACCAAAAAAAGAGCCTTTTAGGTAAAAAGCTTCAGGTTTTTTGTTTTTAACTTACCGTATCTATCGCTTCCGACGGATACGATTGATTGTGGTTGAAGAGCTAATTTCCTCGTAAAAAAGGTTAAAGCCTTCAAGCGCACTGCTCGAGTTGGTACTCACGCACTATCCCTGTTTAACATGCTTATGTTAACACAAAACAGGAAAAAAATCAAGTTTCAACTTTAGTAATATTTATTAAATGGTGGGCGATATAGGATTCGAACCTATCACCTCCTCAACGTCAATGAGGCGCTCTAGCCAAATGAGCTAATCGCCCTAGGGGGTAGGGGTCTAACAGGTAGCATAATACATTAAAATAGTTCACTAAGTCTATATTTGCACACATTTTGCGCTTAGGTCAGCTTTGGTGCAAAATGTGGGATTGTAAATAAAACAATAGAATAATACTAGCCGTATAGTACTATTATTGCTATCATAGTAGTGCAGGTGGAATTCTGCCAGGTGTTCAGAAACAAAAATCGTGCTTCATGCGAGAAAGCACGATTTTTTTGTTTGATATACTGTTAATAAGGAGTATTAGAAATGTCTGATGATAACTTGTATGCGATGAGACACAGTATGGCTCATATAATGGCTACTGCTGTCATTACTTTATGGCCAGAAGTAAAGTTAGGGGTAGGACCGGTGGTAGAAAACGGTTTTTATTATGATATTGATTTGGGTCAGACAAAGATATCTGAAGAAGATTTCATCAAGATAGAAGAAAAAATGCGCAAGGTGATTGAGGCAAAACAGCCTTTTGAATTAAGCGAAAAAAACATCGATGAGGCGATTCATTGGGCGGTAGAAAACAACCAGCCATATAAAGAAGAGCTTTTAAACGACCTTAAGCGCGAGGGAACAACAATCGCTAAAGACCTAGACGTTAATGAGCTTGGCCTAGCCACCGATGATAATTCTCTGGTAGAAAATGTTTCATTTTATACAAACGGAACATTTTGCGACTTATGTCGGGGTCCACATGTAGAGCATACTGGTCAAGTAGGGGCTTTTAAGTTAATGCGAATTGCCGGCGCTTATTGGCGCGGTAAAACCGATAATCCTCAGATGCAACGCTTATACGGAGTGGCATTCAATACTAAAGAAGAGCTCGATAAGTACCTTGAACTCCTAGAAAAGGCCAAAAAGCGTGACCATCGCAAATTGGGTCAAGAGCTAGACCTCTTCACATTTTCTGATTTAGTAGGTCCGGGTTTGCCATTATTTACTCCTAGGGGTACGGTTCTCAGAACAGAACTCGAGAATTATTCTCAGGAGCTTCAAGCTAGTGGTGGTTATGAGCGAGTCTGGATACCTCACATCACAAGGAGTGAACTATACAAAGTATCTGGGCATTATGATAAATATCCTGAGAGATTCATGGTTAGTAGCATAGAAAGCCAGGACGAATTTATGATGAAGCCAATGAATTGCCCGCACCACACTCAAATTTATGCCAGCAAGCCCAGGAGCTACCGCGATTTACCGATTAGATATATGGAAAACACCACAATTTATAGAGATGAAAAGCACGGTGAGCTTCATGGTTTATCTAGAGTCAGGGCAATCAGCCAAGACGACTCACATGCCTTTGTCAGAATTGATCAAATAAAACCAGAACTTATCTCTATATTAGGTATGGTTAATGATATGTACGGCACATTAGGGATGGAGTGGTTTGCTAGACTGAGTCTTCGGGATGATAGCGATAAATATTTGGGTGATTCACAGATTTGGCAGACAGCCGAGACTGCTTTAAAAGAAGCATTAGATGAACAAGGTGTAGAATATGTGACGGCTCAAGGAGAAGCAGCATTTTACGGGCCTAAAGTAGACATTATGGTACGCGATGCCCTTGGTAGGGAATGGCAGTGTGCGACCGACCAACTAGATTTTGTTCAACCAGAGAGGTTTGGGCTAGAGTACACCGCAGAAGATGGGTCTAAACAGCAACCAGTGATGATTCATAAAGCACTTCTAGGTTCTGTTGAAAGATTTTTAAGTGTATATATAGAGCATACAGTCGGTCGTTTTCCTATTTGGTTAGCTCCGGAACAGGTTAGGCTTATTACCGTTAACCAAGAAGAATCAACCAAGCTTTTTGCCAGCGAAGTTGCAAAAAAAGCTAGTGATTTAGGGGTCAGATTAACAGTTGATAATGACAATGAGTCTGTAGGCAAAAAAATTAGAAGTGCTGAGGTCTGGAAGGTCCCATACACTATCGTAGTAGGAGAAAAAGAAATTGATAGTGGGCGAGTTACCCCAAGAGTTAGGCAAGATTTAGTAGTTATAGCAGCTCATCCTGAGCTTCAAATCGAAGATTTTTTAAAAACCGTTTCAAATGAAACAAAAATGCGAGTTCTAAAGACTTCATTATGAGTCCCGAGAAACTTACGGTGGCCGTAGACATCGATGAGGTATTAGCTGACCATGCGGAGGCATTTATAGAATTTAGTAACAAGCTCTATGGCACTAATAATACTATAGACGATTATACTGAGTACTGGGCAGAACTCTTTAAAATTAGCAATGAAGAAGTGCATAATTTAGGCCTCGAAGCCTACAAAGACGGAGCAATGCGCAGATTTAATCATAAAAAAGACTCTGAGCAAGTGCTCAGAAAATTGAGCCAAAAATACAATTTAGTTGTAGTTACAGCACGGAAGACCATACGACGTGATGATACCTTAGCTTGGTTAGAAGAAAGATATTCTGGAATATTTTCAGATGTGCATTTTGCTGGCTTTTGGGACGAAGTAACCGATGATTCAGTCCACGCCACAAAGAAAGAGCTTGTGCAGACAATTGGAGCTGATTTTTTGATTGATGACCAGCCCAAACACTGTGAAGCAGTGGCTGAGGCGGGCATTCAGGCTATTCTCTTCGGTGATTATGCCTGGAATAGGGGCTACAAGTCACATAAAAACTTAGTAAAATTACATGACTGGGCTAGTGTTGGCGACTACTTATGGCGTCAATAGTAGCGGTTGTTGGCCAAACTGGCAGCGGTAAAACATCTTTAGCGGTCGATATAGCAAAGAAATTTAATGGCGAAATAGTTTGCGCTGATTCTCGTACCATATATAAAGGTATGGATATTGGCACTGCCAAACCAACAATGTTACAGCAACAGGGCATAACTCATTATTGCCTAAATATTATTAACCCAAACCAAAATTACTCAGTTGCTCAATTCAAAAAAGACTCTCTTAAAGCGATTGATATTATTTATTCAAAAGGCAAGGTGCCTATAATAGTCGGCGGAAGTGGCTTATATATCGACGCTGTTTTATATGACTATGAGTTTGATAAAAATGACATAAGAACAATAGACAGAACGTTAGATTTAAAGAAACTCCAAAAAATTGCCTTAAAATTGGAGTTAAAACCCTCAGAACAAACGATGAAAAATAAACAACACCTACTGCGATTTATAGAGAGAGATGGTCAGCCAGGAACCAAAAAACCAACAGAAGCTTTGATATTGGGGCTCAAACTGGATAAAAATATACTAGACCAAAGAATAAATGTTAGAGTGAACCAAATGTTTGACAATGGCTTGGTCGATGAGGCTAAAAAACTAGAAAAAAAGTGGGGTAGACATCCTCCGGCTTTTCAAACTCCAGGCTATGGTCCAATAATTTCATACACACAAGGCGAATGTTCAATAGAAGAAGCTAAACACAAGTTTATACAAAATGATAAAAATCTAGCAAAAAAGCAGATGACTTGGTTTAAAAGGAACAAGGATATTATATGGATATCCAATATTTTAGAGGCTGAACAACTTATTAACGATTATCTGATACAATGATAGTATGGTTGAACAATTGTTTGGGTCTAAGACTAGAGTTAAGTTGCTCCAGCTATTTTATGGCAACCCTAATAGGTCTTTTTATGTACGTGAAATAACACGTAAAATCGATGAACAAATTAACTCTGTACGCAGAGAGCTGTCTAATTTATTAAGTATCGGTATAATTTCATCTGAAACAACCAATAATAAGCTTTATTACGAAGTAAATCAGAAATACGAATTTTATAAACCACTGTCTCAAATCTTTGGCGGAGTTGCAATATCATCTGGCACTGTAGCAACAGACGAAGAGTCTGCAGAGCCTATACCAATGGACTTGAAAGTGTTAGGTCACGTTGAGCTTGCTTTATTCACCGGTAAATTTACTAGGGATGAACGCAGTGGAATTGATTTCTTGATAGTTGGGGATATAAATCAGACCCAACTCAACAAATTCGTAGCTGATTTAGAAGCTAAAGAAGGCAAAGAAATCCACTATGCATGCATGACTCCAAAAGAATATCGCTACCGTGAGCAAATAAATGATAGATTTTTAGCAAAGGTTATAGAGTCTAAAAAACAAATATTGTTCGACAAAAACCTTTTAAGCAGTAGTGATACAGAAGCTTTGGAAGTTACTGAAGAAGTAGCTAAAAAAACTAAAAAATAATTAATGGAAGGCTAAAAATTCTGATGGAAATCAAGTACCACGGTGGCAACTGCATAAAAATCGTTACTAAAAAAAGCTCTATTGTTATTGATGAAATGGTAAACACCTCAAATAAGTCGATTTCTTCTGAAAAAGACATAGTTTTGCATACATATCCATCGGATTTACAGAGTGTAGCTTATTTCTTGATAGACGGACCAGGGGAGTACGAAGTATCTGACATTTCGGTTACCGGAATTGGTGCCAGAGCACACATGGACGAAGAGGGTACTCATAAAAACACTATGTACAGGATAATTATAGATGAAGCTAGGATTGCTGTCGTGGGTCATATACACCCCGATATTACTGAAGATCAGCTTGAGGAACTAGGTACAATAGATATCCTATTTATCCCCATAGGAGGTAACGGGTATACTTTAGATGGAATTGGTGCCCAGAAACTCATACGAAATATCGAGCCTAAAATTGTTATACCAACGCATTATGATGATGGTAAAACCAAGTACCAAGTACCTATGAGTGATTTAGAAACCGCACTGAAAGCATTAGACATGGAACCGTCCGAAACAGTAGAATCTCTAAAAATAAAGAATATTGAATTCTCAGGCGAAACCGCCAAGCTCATAGTCATCGAACCCAAGTAACGCGTTGGTCGTGTAGACCTAGAGCAAACTAGGAGTTAGAAGTAGTAAGGAGGCCTTTCTTCTTGAGGGTGCGTATCGCACTAGTACTGACTTTCAATCTAACTTTTTTGCCGTCCACAATAACTGTTTTAGTCTGTAGGTTTGGCTTCCAAACTTTTTTGGTACGACGAAGAGAGAAGCTCACGTTGTGGCCGTATTGTTTGCCTTTGCCGGTAATGTCGCATTTTTGCATGATAAAAAATCTCGGGTCGTTATTAAATTAAATCTTAAGAGTTATTTTAACTTCTCTGGACCTAAAAGTCAACTTCTTGGATGTAATGGTATACTAGTTTAGATGATTAACTCGATTGATAGCCTTAGTGTCATAACAATTATCGCGACACTTATTATATCCATTACTATCCATGAGGCAGTACATGCTTATGTGGGTTATTTTCTAGGAGATGACACAGCAAAATTGCATGGACGTGTAACACTCAACCCTTTTAAGCATATCGATTTATTCTCAACGATAATTTTGCCAGTTATTACTTTTTTAATTTTTAAGGTACCACTTCTAGCCGCTAAACCAGTGCCTTTTAACCCTAATCGGGTTAGATTTGGAGAATTTGGCTCGGCAATGATTGCTGTTGCTGGACCAGCTTCAAACCTCTTACTAGCAAGTATTGCTGGCGGTATAGTGACTTTATTCAAGGGGAGTCTAGGAGTTGATTTATTACAAATATTAATAATTTTTATGATTGTTAACATCGGCCTTTTTGTTTTTAATATGATTCCAATTCCTCCGCTTGATGGCTCCAGATTACTATATGCTTTCGCTCCAGAAACGTTACAAAGATTCATGGGAAGTTTAGAAAATTTTGGAGTGTTTTTGATATTTACTCTAATAATTGTTGCTCCTCAAGCCTTTGATTTTATAAATAATTTAAACAACGCTATTTTCAACTTTCTGATTTCTTAGGGAGTATAATAGGATTAGCTGAGCGGTGAGTCAGCAAATGATTATCTTGAATAGTTAAGATTTTTGGGACGTCGATATTTTCAAGAACCGTGGTTCTTGCGTGAGACAACCCACTTGGTTTCAGCCAAGTTAATCGCGCTAAAATCCGCTTAGCTTTTTTACGTATTACACTAACTAGCCTGTTTTCAAGCAAAACTTAACACATCGCTAGTTTCTTGGCACTATGCACAATTTTCTTTTCTAATGCTCGTTTCGGCGTACCTAATGTACGCCTCGCCCCGCTTATAAAAGATAAGTTGCACCTAGCATTCAAGTGTAATCCGTAAACTTAGTATAGTTTCAGGGTATAGCTTAGTTGGTAAAGCGCACGGCTGGGGGTCGTGAGATCGGAAGTTCAAGTCTTCTTACCCTGACCAAAATAATTTTTATGGTATATTAACTAGAGATATGGAAGAAAATAAAAATATTATTATTAGCTATACAAACTGGAAAAACGAGACCCGCAATCGTGTCGTAACTCCTCAAAGCATTTGGTTTGGTGAGACGCGGTGGCACAAGGGGAAACAGTGGTTTTTAAAGGCTATCGATGTAGATAAAAGTGAGGAGCGTGATTTTGCAGTTAGTGGGATTCATAGCTTTAGCAATCATCCCATTACAGCAAAAACCGAGCGTGGTGATGAGCAAACTAATGATATTAAAGAAGTGAAACTTTATACCGACGGTGGTTCTAGGGGTAACCCAGGTCCTTCGGCTATTGGTTATGCAATCTTAGAAATCAATGACAAGCTAATCAAAAAAGAAAGTAAATACCTAGGCATTACCACTAATAACCAGGCAGAATACCAAGCCCTAAAACAAGGATTGGAAATGTGTCAGCACATGGGCTATGGGACGATAAACGTTTTTATGGACAGTTTGCTAGTTGTAAATCAGATGAAGGGCATATATAAGGTTAAAAACCGAGATTTATGGCCAATTTATGATTCTGTTCGTGAATATCTAAGTAATTTTAAACATGTAAGTTTTATTCATGTTCCGCGGGAACTAAACAAGTTAGCCGATAGCATGGTCAATGAGTGTCTAGATAATCAAATAGATTAGTTGCTATACTATAGAGGTCAGATTATTGGTCAGTCGCTGTCCTGCTTCGGCAGGAGAGAGGAAAGTCCGGGCGATATAGGGGAAGACAGTTGCTAACGGCAACCAGGGGCAACTCTAGGGAAAGTGCCACAGAAACGAAACAGCCTTCGGGTTACGGTGAAACGAGTGAGGTAAGAGCTCACAACATGGTATGGTGACATATCAAGTAGGTAAACCCTGTCTGTCGCAAGGAGATTGGTTCTCATATAAGGTTCCCGCCGAGGACTAGTCGTAAAATCCGCTTGACCCCATTGGCGACTTTGGGGCTAGATAGATGACTGATACTCGATTTATCGATGTACAAAACCCGGCTTATAGATAGTCTGACAATAAAAAAGCTTCTGCTTAAACAACAGAAGCTTTTTTATTAATATTCTAATGCTTGCCTAACTTTATCAACTACGTAACACTTTAACTATGAGAACTATGATTATAGATGGCGGTGGCAGGGGGCAGGCTTTAGCTGCAAAACTATCTCCAGAGTGCGGAGAGCTATTTGTCTCCCCTGGTAACCCCGGAAATGAGGCATTTGCTCACAGCACAGGAATTACAACGACTGATATTGAAACTCAACTAAGATTTGCACAAAGCAATAATATTGAACTGACAATTGTCGGTAATGATGACCCATTAGCTTTAGGCATAGTAGACAATTTTCAGGAAAATGGACTAGCAATTTTTGGTCCAACCAGAGAACAGGCAATAATTGAATGGGATAAAGATTTTGCAAAACGTTTGGCTCGGACCCTCGAAGTACCAATAGGTGCTTATGCATTCTTTGATAACCTAGATTCAGCAGTACAATATTCTAAAAACCGAACATGGCCCCTTTACGCAAAAGACAACGGTCTTGCTCAGGGTAAAGGAGTTACTCGTTGCGCAGATATAGAAGAACTTACGCAAGCCGTTCAAGGATTAAAAAATATAATAATTGAAGATTATGTAATAGGGCCCGAGGCTTCACACCACGCTTTTTGTGACGGCAAAACGCAATTATCAATTCCATTTTTAGTACGTGATCACAAACAAGTTGGTGAATATGACACCGGTCCAATGACTGGTGGTATGGGCACCGTTGGTCCTCTGCCAAATTATACATCTCAAGAAGTGATTGAACTTGGAAAGATATTCGTACAGCCAATTGTTCAAAAGCTTGGCTTTAAAGGGATGCTATTTTCAGGACTAAAAGGAGTAAAAGGATCAGAACGGAGTCTTGAGTGGAATGCCCGCCCTGGTGACCCTGAGACTCAAGTCTTCATGCAACTTATGAGGAGCAATCTTTTACCTGTGATTATGGCATGCATAGACGGGACTTTGGATAAATTACCTCCAGTTGAGTGGCACAAAGACCTATCTGTAATCTGCTTAGCACTTTGCGCAGAAGGCTATCCGGTTAATCCACAAAAAGGTGCAGTTATCGAAGGAATCGAAGGCTTAGCAGAAATTGAAGGATTGCAAATACTACAAGCAGGAACACGAAAAAATAAAAACGGCAGGTTAGTGGTAAGCGGTGGACGGGTTTTGAATATTGTCGCGCAAGCAAAAACGCTAAAAGAAGCTATAGATAAAGCCTACAAAGCCAGCGAAAATATAGCTTTTGGAGATAAACCACCGATTATTAGAACTGGTATAGGCCGAACGGCTATTTTATAAATCTTATTTTAAAGCAGTTTTAACTACTGTTTCAAATGCTTTTGGTTCGCTTACAGCTAGCTCTGAGAGAATTTTGCGGTCTAAGATAATATTATTTTTCTTTAAACCTGCAATTAGACGACTATAAGTAGTGCCGTTAATACGTGCCGCAGCGTTGATACGGGTATTCCATAACTGACGAAATGTTCGCTTCCGGTTTTTGCGGTCCCTTGTAGCGTTAACAAGCGAGCGTGTTACAGCTTGCTTACCACGCTTGATGCTAGACCGGTTAGGTCTAGACATACCTTTAGTAGCTTTGCGGATTTTTTTATGCTTTGCGTGACCTGGCACGCCTCTTTTTACTCTCATCTTATGAAACTCCTAGTTTGCGTTTTAGGTTCTTTACGTTTTTACCGGTTACAGTCTCTGTACCAGAGAAAGTTCGTTTTGTACTAGCACTTTTCTTTTTAAGAAAGTGGTTAACGGCGGTGTGGCGTTTTTTAACTTTACCGGTTTTAGTAATCTTTATACGGTCTTTTGTACCGCTATGGGTTTTTAGTTTAGGCATTATTCTTCTCCTTTTGGCTCTTTCTTGGCGGGGCCGTTACTTCGTATCACGAATATTAATTGTTTTCCGGCGAGCTGAGGTGGTTGGTCTACAGCTATTGTTTCGCTTAGTTTTTCGATGACCTTGTTAGCAAGCGTAAAACCAATGTCTTTATGAGCAAGCTCTCTACCTCTGTAAAAGATTACTATTTTTACTTTGTGACCTTGTTCTAGAAATCCAGATATCTTTTTGAGCTTGATATCAAGGTCATGCTCACCAATTTTTAAACCAAAACGCATCTGTTTTACTTCTAGGACTTTTGAGTTCTTCTTGTTCTTTTGAAGTTGCTTTGTCCTTTGGTAATTGTATTTTCCCCAGTCAACAATTTTTGCTACAGGGGGATTAACATTAGGAGATATTTCTACCAAATCCAATTCGCGGTCGGCCGCAAGTCTTAGTGCTTCTTCTTTGGTTAGGACGCCAATTTGGTTGCCTTCTTCGTCGATAATCCGAAGACTGGTTGCCCGAATCGCATGATTCAAGCGAATGTTCTTAGTAATCTTTTAATCTCCTTAGTTTCACCAGATGGTTTATTGTAATACTAACAGATTACCCAACAGAGGTCAAGCTCAGATTTATTAAAAGTTCACAGGTCGTTTGCGATATTGCAGTGCTTCGTTTATGTGCTCTGGTTTTATAGATTTCGATTGTTCCATATCTGCGATGGTCCTAGCCACACGTAGCGAACGGATGTAGGCCCTGGCAGAAAGTTGCATCCTAGTACTAGCTGTGTCTAGTAGTTCTTTTGCTGATTCCTCTAGTTCGGCGTATTTACCTAAATCATTATTTGTAAGTTGGCTATTAAGTTTATTGGCTCTTTTCATCTGTATTTCTCTAGCTTTTTTAATATTATCTCTCAGCGCATTTATTTTATTTTGCTTAGTTTTTGACATAAGTTTACTGTGTTCTATCTCCTCGGCGTCAACGTACAAATCAATCCTATCCATGATTGGACCAGAAGTTTTTCTTTGGTAGCTTAAAATCTGGTTAGGCAGGCAAGTGCACTCTTTGCGACTGCCGAAGTATCCGCAAGGGCAGGGGTTAGAGGTTGCAACTAACAAGAAGTTGGCTGGGAACTGCACAGTATCTTTAGCCCTAGAAACGGATATGACTTTATCCTCTAGCGGTTGTCTGAGTGATTCTATGACCAGTCTGCTAAATTCTGGAGATTCATCAAATAGCAGTACCCCATGATGCGACAGGCTTATCTCGCCAGGCTTTGGGTTTTGGCCTCCACCAATGATAGCAGTGTTACTGGCGCTGTGATGTGGCGACCTGAAAGGTCTTTCATAGACAATTTTGTCATAATTTTTATTGAACAAGCTATGAATATGAGTTATTTCTAGAATTTCATTCTGAGTAAGGTTGGGCATAATACTAGGCATTGCCTTGGCCAGCATACTTTTACCGGCGCCAGGAGGTCCATTGAGCATAATGTTATGATGTCCGGCTACTCCAATGCAGACTGCTCGCTTAGCTAAATCTTGACCAATAATGTCATCGATTGTGATTTTATTACCGGACTTGGATAGTTTTGAAGTGTCAATTCCTTTAGTAGTCTCATATTCAACTGGCGTTTTATCCTGTAGTTTAGTGTAGAGGTCTTTAATATTTGAGATAGGGAATATTTTTATTCCCGGCACCAGTGAAGCCTGGGCTAGATTATCTTCTGGTAGCCAAAAATGCTCTATACCTAACTTCTTTGAAGCAAGTATTTTACCGATAATACCTCTGACGGCTCTGACATTACCATCTAGCCCAACCTCTCCAATGACTACTGTCTTATCACCTGGGACCTGATTTATTAATTTGGCAGTTGCTAAGATGGACACCAGTATGGGTAAATCAAAATAAGAACCATCTTTGGGTATATCAGCCGGCGCCAAATTAATGGCTATACGCTTTTTGGGTAGCTTCACATTGCTGTTTGCTAAGGCTCCTCTAATGCGTTCTTTAGCTTCGTCAACCGACTTATTGGCAAACCCAACAATCACAATATTTGGTAGAGAATTTGATAAATGAGATTCTATATCAACCAAAATGCCTGTTGAATTATTATCCAAAATACTAATAATCTTTGCCATGTTTACCGCCCATTATTACTGGCTATATTAAACATTAATTATAAATAAATTGATGTAGTAAAATTTAAAAAAGGCCCTGCATTAGGGCCTTTTTATTGCGGTTTTTATTTAATCTTTTTACGCGTCTCTGACCATTGTGAGATGGAACAACGGCTTGCGAGAAGCCGTTGTTAACAGAGACGTTTTTGTTTTTGAGCACTTTTTTTATTCAAGTGCTGTCTGTATCTTATAAACTACTTAAAACCATGTCAATTCATTTGTTCAATAAACCTGTGCATAACTTTTATGCTTTATACAAAGTAAGTACCCAAAACTTATATTGCATAGTTCCAGCTATGGCTAAAAAACCTAGGTCTTAGATACGCTTTGGTAGGTTTAAATTTTTATTTACGAATAAGTAAACAATGTTGCTATACATCTAAGATAAGTTGCAGGTTCTGGTGCGCATTACTAAACAAAGGTTTCTAATAATTGATTTATAGACTACCTATATTACTTTATTGTCATTTCGCAAAAATAGCATTTTACGTTAAGGCTAAAAATATTTACTGGATAGTATTGTTAAAAGGAAATTTATATATACCTAAAATTGAGACTTTGCTTAAAAGGTGGGGCTTGGTTGATTGATATGTGTTTTGTTTGCTCATTTTGCTTAAATTGACTTACTGGATTAAAAATACAAAGTTATTCATTTATTTATATATTGCTGTGATTTTTTTTCTGTGACAATTATTTTTGCAATCTACAAAAATATTTTGCTAGGAAAGAATTTTCCGAGGGTCTTATTTTGTGTCGTAGGGGCGATGAAAAAGTTCTATTTACGCAAATAATAAAATAAGTACCCAAGAAATTGATGTAAAAAAAGTTACGATTATTTTATACGCATTCTATCTGTATTATTGTCAATATTACTATAATAACAGTTGACAAAAATAGACATCTGTAGTAGGCTAAATCATGTAAATGTTAAAAATAAACATTTAAAAAATACAAAAATTTCGCTCAAACTTGCCTAAAGCAGGAATGAGCGGTCAGTCAAGGTCTACGGACGATAAGCGCTAAATAGTTTATTTAAAAGAGCGGTTTTATCGTCCTAGCCTCCAAAATGTTACATGCCGTAATTTGCAAAACTCCCTTGCCTAAATCTCTTAAGGGAGTTTTGTTTTTTAATTTAATATATACTTTTAAAATAATGATTAAACTTATTGTGCTTATCTGTTTGTTTTCTGTTATATTGCTCCTTTTTTTTGGATTTACAGACCCAGAGAGTCTGCCTATAGGATTTTTAGTGGTACCCATACTAATGTTTTTTATAGTTTTCTCTCTTTTGGGCTATTTACTTATGGCTATTTTTTGGCCAAAAATGGCCAAGTTAAAGAGAAGAAGCTTCTCAATATTAATGGGTATTTTATCGGCTATGGTGGTACTTTTTTATTCTGCCGGCGGTATTGTCACTGGTGACTTGATTTTAATCATTCTGATTTTATTCATTGGTGCGCTTTACATTAATAAATATTAATCCTAGCTATCTCTGTTATAATTGGTTGAAAGGGATTAGCATTTATATGAATGATGACAATATACAATCACATCTATCGGGTCAACAAGATTCACCTAGAGATGACCTTGGATTTGATGAAATTCCGCTAGATATCCAAAACCCAAGAATGACAAATCTTCAGAAGAGTGTACTGTCGTTACCGCCAGAAGCTAACGACACTGATTTAATTGAAAAAGAGTGGGTCCTTGTACTCCAAGAGATTGTTTCTCACACCTTTGAAGACCCATATACCCAACAAAACGAGATTAGCCGGATTAAGGCCGATTATATGAAAAAACGCTACAACAAAGATATAAAGCAGGGTGACGCATAGATGACATTTCTTATTGTGATGTTGGTGGTGTTTTTGTTTTTGGTGATGATAGTTGCCCCCATTGTTTTTGTTCAATCCAGGAAGATACTGAGGGAGCAAAAGAATTACGAACGTGGCTTAAAAATGGTTACTCTGTTAATTCACCTGCCACCGCCTAGCGACGATACTGATGTAGGCTCCAGAGATATACGTGATGTAACGGATGAGAATATATCCAGAGCTGAGTTTATATATAGCATTGTTGCCAGTACGCTCAAAAAGGGCTTTAAGAGTCAGTTTTATGGCCAAAGGCATGTAGGATTCGAAATTGTCTGTTTGCACGGCTTTGTGAACCTCTATGCGTCTGTGCCGGTTAATTTAATCGAGGTAGTAAAGCAGGCAATAGTCAGTGCTTATCCCTCAGCACGGATGGAAGAAGTTGCTGACTATAATTTGTTCAATAAAGTAGGGGGAATAACGGGTACAATAGGTGGCGAACTAACTCTTAAAGAAAAGTTTGGTTATCCAATTGCTACCTATAGAGACATAAAACGAGACCCAATGCAGTCTGTTTTAAACGCTCTGTCTGCTTTAGACAAAGAAGATGGAGTTGGTATTCAGTTTCTGATTAGACCGGCTAAGGAAACCTGGAGAAAAGAAGCCAGTGGGCTGGCCAGTAGCAAGCGCAAAGGAGAAGAGACTAAAAGTGGCTCATCAAGTGCCTTTTGGTGGATTAGACAGTCCTTTACGGCGCTTAACAAACCTCCAGAAGACAACGGCTCAAGCGATGGCAAACCGGCGGGTAAAGATTTATCTTCACATGAGCAAGAGATTCTTAACGCCATAGATGATAAGACAAAACATCCAGGTTTTGAGACAACAATTCGCATATTGGTGTCTTCCAATATCTCCCAACGCTCACAAGAAATCTTGGCCAATGTGGTCGCCAGTTTTTCGCTGTTTGACGCTCCTGGAAAGAATGGTTTTAAGTGGTCATTAGCACAAGACATTGAGGAATTTACAACAGCATATATCATGCGTTTTTTTCCTCAGCATCATGATAAAAACATTCTAAATTCAGTTGAGCTGGCGACATTATTTCATTTCCCGCAACAAGACGATATTCCGACTTCACAACTGACCCGACAAGATTCCAAGCAAGTTGACGGTCCTCGCAATGTACCAGAACATGGTCTGTTGTTAGGCTACAACTTATTTAGGGGAGCCAAAAAGCCAATTAGATTAGCGCTAGAAGATAGACAAAGACATGTCTACGCTGTTGGCCAGACTGGTACGGGTAAGTCTACTTTCTTAGAGAACCTAGCACTTCAAGACATGTTAATGGGTAATGGCTTTGCCTTTATAGACCCACACGGTGATGTAGCAGAAAAACTTCTGTGCATGGTCCCCAAAGAGCGTACAGAGGATGTTATTTACTTCTGTCCGGCCGATACTGATTATCCGTTAGGGCTTAATGTTTTTGAGGCTAAGACAGATGACGAGAAAGACTTTGTAATTCAGGAAGTTATTAATGTTCTGTATAAATTATATGACCCGCAACGCCAAGGTATCATCGGTCCGCGCTATGAGCATTTGTTTAGAAATGCCGCCCTAACCGTTATGGCTGGTCCTGATGGCGGAAGTTTTATAGATATACCCAAACTGTTCCGCGACAAAGACTATGTAAAATACAAATTGCAATATGTAACAGATAAAAATGTATTAGATTTTTGGCAAAAGGAAATGGTTCAGTCACAACGTTCTAACGAGTTTGGAGAGGTTGTAAGCTGGTTTGTAAGTAAGTTTGGTGCATTCCTTAGCAACGGCATGATGCGTAATATTATTGGCCAGACAAAGAGTTCTTTTGACCTGCGAGATATTATGGATAACAAAAAAATTCTCATAGTTAACCTTAGTAAAGGTAGAACTGGCGAACTAAACTCGAAACTTCTGGGAATGATTTTTGTTATGAAGTTTCAAGCAGCTGCCATGAGCCGAGCTAATATTCCAGAAGAGGACCGCGTTGATTTTTGTCTTTATGTTGATGAATTTCAGAACTTCTCTACGGATTCATTTGCGACGATTATGTCCGAGGCTAGGAAGTACCGATTGAATCTGGTAGTTGCTAACCAGTTTACAACTCAGTTAACTGAGGAGATTCGTGATGCAGTGTTTGGCAACATTGGTACCACAGTTGCTTTCCGTATAGGGCAAAACGACGTAGACGTACTATCTAGATATTTCCAGCCGTTGTTTGATGCTGATGACCTGCTCAGGATTCCTAACCGTAACACTATAGTTAGAACGCTTATAGGTGGTGTGCCAACTCAGGCGTTCAGTATGGCTACAGTTGCACCACTCGGTAGTCCTAATAAAGAGTTGGGAGATGCTCTAAAACAACTTTCTTCGGCAAAATATGGAAGACCAAGGCACATTGTGGATAAAGAAATTGCAGCCAGAATGAGTGTTGACGAACTTGAGTCAGGAGCTGTTCCTGGTGTTCCACAGCAAGTGAATCCTTATGCAGTTGGAGCTGGTCCATCCGCTCCTGTAAGTTCTGCTGTACCTCAATCTGCGGGCGGTTCATTCTTGGACCAGTGGTTAGATAAAAAGAAAAAGACAGCCACAGAACCGGTTAATCAAAACCCGCCAGAGCCAACAAAATCGGTTGACGAACCAGACCAATCTGAACTAAAAATAGCCAATAAAAAAGACACAAATGATAGTTCTACAGAAGGAACCATTAGCTTGCGTTAGTTTATTTAGATTTTTTAAAAATTCTCAGAACTGATTCGACTAATAGTCCAAATACAAATCCACCGCCGAATAATAATATACCGACAAAGTAAGAATATTCGTAGCCGTAGTGCCTAGAAAGCAGGTAGAGAAAAAGGCTACTTAAAAGCGAGAATAACCCACCATACAGTAGTCCAGAAGGACGAGCAACGGTACCGCCAGTGATATCGCTAACAATTTCCACCTTTGGGTTATGAATAACCTTGCTGAAACGTCTATCACTTGGCCGTAGGTGCTTTTGGACACGCTTTATGGCTTGAGCTCCATTATATTCATGATGCGGACCTTTATGATGATGCACTGCCTTCTTATGGTCGGTTTCGTGATTAATATCTAGCTCTTTTGATGACAATGCTTCTTTTTCAATCTTTTCAGTAATTGCTTTAAGTTTTTCGGCATGGTCTTTTAGGTCAGAGGCATGTTCTGCACTAATCTGATGGTATGGTTTTTCCGGACTGCCATAAGGGTTAGTCTCTTGAGCTTCTTGATTTTCTGGGAAGTGATTTAGTTTTTCTGCCATATTTTGCTCCCTAAATTGCCTGCTGGTACATGTTTTTAACTATTCTTGCTTCTTTATTTAGTAATCTTGACCGTGCAAAGAAATAACTAGCGATAACTGTTATCAAAAATGCTAGGCCAACAGTATTACCTGGTCCAGTGTCGGGTAGTTTAGTTGTTGCAGTTTCTATGGTTTTTATAAGAGGACAGTTGATATTGACTGACACTTGGTTGCCAAATTTATTTGATATAACACAATCTTGATCAGTTCCAGTACTGAGAGGTTTGTTGGTAGAAGGGATTATTGGTTTAACTTTTACAGAAACAGTTTTAATTTCTTCAGAGGTTCCTTTGATAGAAGCGGTGCTCCAGCGTAGATAATTGTCTTTACCTAGAGTTATTCCTTGGGCTTCAAGCGCTTTCATGTCGCTAATCTCGGCGTATTCTAGGACGTCACCAAAGTAATCTTCAGCCGAATAGCTAGGGGAATCTGTGTTGGTAATGTTCTTTGTAGAGAGTTTAAATATTAGTTTGTCGCCAGAAGATATTTTTTTGGCGTTCATGTCATTGCCTTTTTCGTCTACTACTTTTTTTGACTGAACCAGTCTGGCATCTTCGGCAACATCAACTTCAGCGGTGCAGGCTTTACTTAGTTTTTGGATGCCGTTTGAGAAGTTAACTAAAACTTGTATTTTGTGATTGCCTTTAGATAGTCCTTTAAACTCATGTGTATCTGAGAGCGAAGCTGTTTTACTGTCAGCGTCTACTTTTCCATCCACTTCTAAATCATAACTATAGCTTTCAACTTTTGTATTTCCCTCAGTGGAAGCTTCAGTTGTGACCTTAATATCCTTGTTTGACCCATCCTTAAAGGAAGTTGAAACCACACAAAGACCGGCAGGTGGTTGGACGCACTTGGGGTCGCTAGCTTTCAGACTTGAATCGTAAGGACAATATTTTTCTGGCTGAAGAGGTGGCGGAGGTGGTGGTGAAACAACAACTGTAAAGCAAACCTCATTTGATGGCTTTACGCCCACGACATCGGCGCTGGCATTGGCTATATTGCAAACAACAGTACCATTAGCAACAGTTGTTTTAACTTTTGCTGTTACGACGGACTCTCTTAATGTTGGGTTGAAGCCAAGTCCTTTAAGTTCAAGCTTAGGGTCACCGTCTTGAGTTCCAGTCTGACCAGTCATACTTACTGGTTCTAGATTAGTATTGTCTAGTAAATCCCTTAGTCGAAAATCAACAGCTACTGATTCATCAACAGTGTTTCTGTAGGTAAGTTGAAATTTTACGGTGTCGCCTGGTTTTACTGATGCAGGAGTCAAAAGTTTTTTGTGCACTTCTAGGTTGGGAGTAGGGCTTTCTGGTCCGTTGGTTGTTAAGTTGCCACAGTTTTTTAATATCCAATAAGTTTTAGTGCCGGATTTTACAGCAAAAGCTTCATAATTTACTCCATTACCCCAAGCTTTTAGTGGGCGGTGATACATGGTAGCCCCGCCGGCGTGCAATGTTCTTTCTCCCCAATCGTCACTACTAATACCGTGGTTGCTTAGCGGTGTCCGACCCATACTCCAGTAATTACCTGAGGAGTTTATAGAAGTCAGTTTGGTAGTTGTGGCATTAATTTCGGCACAAGTAACGCCAAATTTAGCATAAATTGCTTGGACTTGGGCATTATTATTACACTTAGATACCAGATCAGCTTTAGAAGAAACACCACCGTAAATAACATCGTTGCTTGAAGCCGCCAGAGAGAGCTCCGCCGGAAACAGGCTAGCCGTTACTTGGACCAGCATCGACAGCACGATAAATACAAGCCCAAGCTTCCTTATAGATTCTTCTTTTTTTAGTCTTTTAGAGTAAAAAGTAAATTGATTCAGGAAACTGGGGTTTACAGCTATATTTGATAGAAATTTATTGAACATATTTTTTATTTGGAAAAAGCTTAATATATTTATGCAAAAGCTTAAGCTTATTTAAGCATAAATATATGTGTTCAAACAATAGTAATATTTGGTTTTATGGCATCGTTATTTTATCCAGCAAAAAGCGGGCTTTAGATTTGATGATTATAGGTGTTTCAGGTATAATAAATACATATAAATACAACTCAGATTACTGTGCATGTAATATATCGGCTACAAATCTACTAGAGAGGGGAAATGCGTGTCAAAACAAAACGACTATGATTCAAATTCTATCCAAGTTTTGGAAGGACTTGATCCTGTCAGAAAAAGACCCGGTATGTATATTGGTGGAACGGGAATAGATGGACTTCATCACCTTGTCTGGGAGATTGTAGATAATGGAATCGACGAAGCACTAGCTGGACACGCTACTGAAATATCTGTGAAGTTACTTGCTGATGGTGGTGTAACTGTTTTTGACAACGGACGTGGTATACCAACCGATATTCATCCAAAAACCGGTAAAAGTGCAGTCGAAACGGTGCTTACTGTCTTGCACGCAGGTGGTAAATTCGGTGGTGAAGACAGTGGTTATAAAGTTTCTGGAGGTCTTCACGGTGTAGGTTCTAGTGTGGTAAACGCACTTTCTTCTAAACTAACAATTAAAGTATTTAAGGCCGGCAAAATTCATGAGCAACACTATGAACGTGGTATACCAAAGGGTGACTTAAAAGTAGTCGGTAAAACTGACATTCGTGGTACAGAAATAACTTTCTACCCTGATGAAACCATCTTTGAATCTGTAAAAATCAACTACGAAACAGTTTTGGACCGTTTACGTCACTCGGCTTATTTAACCAAAGGCACCAGAACTTCTATAGAGGATGAGAAAACTGGTAATAAGTTTAGTTTTTATTTTGAGGGTGGCATTAAATCTTACGTAAAACACCTTAACCTAGGCAAAGATGTAGTAGATACAGACGTGTTTTATGTCGACAAAAAAATCGACGATGCCCAGGTAGAAATTGCTATACAGTATGCCGAAACATTTAACGAAACAGTTAAAGCTTTTGCCAACAACGTTCTTAACCCCGACGGCGGTACTCATTTAACTGGTTTTAGATCTGCACTAACTAGGGTTATTAATGACTACGCTCGTAAAAGTGGTCTACTAAAAGAAAAAGAAGAAAATCTATCAGGTGAAGATACTAGGGAAGGCTTGACCGCTGTTATTTTGGTTAAACTTCCGGACCCACAGTTTGAAGGCCAGACCAAAAATAAACTAGGCAACCCAGAAACTAGGGGTCAAGTAGAAGCTGTTTTAAATGAGCAACTAAACTATTACTTAGAGGAACACCCAGCAATTGGGCGGAAGATAATCGGCAAAGCACTGCTTGCAGCCAGGGCACGAAAGGCAGCTAGAGCCGCTAGGGATAACATTATTCGTAAAGGTGTATTAGAGGGCTCTGGACTACCCGGTAAGCTTGCTGACTGTTCATCAAAAAGCCCAGAAAATTCAGAGTTATATCTAGTAGAGGGTGACTCTGCTGGAGGCTCTGCCAAGAGTGGTAGAGACAGTAAAACTCAGGCAATTTTGCCACTACGAGGAAAAGTACTAAATGTTGAGCGAGCTCGTCTAGATAAAATGCTTGGCAACAACGAAATTGTAACGATGATTAAAGCTCTGGGAGTTGGCATAGAAGAGCAATTTAGCATGGATGGTCTGCGATATCACCGGGTTATTATCATGACTGACGCCGACGTTGATGGAAGCCACATTAGCACACTACTGTTAACTTTCTTCTTTAGGCATATGAAGCCAATAATTGATGGTGGACACTTGTATTTAGCTAAGCCTCCTCTGTATTTGTTAAAAAGCAGTGGCAATAAACGACAGTACGCTTACTCTGACGAAGAGCGTGATTCATTGATTGACAGGCTAATTGAGGAGCGCAAAGAGCGTGGCACAGCAATAAACGTTAACGATGATAGAAAGAAACAAGCTGGCCTTGCTGACCTTCAGCGCTACAAAGGTCTAGGTGAAATGGACGCAGAACAACTTTGGGAAACAACCATGAACCCAGAAAATCGAGTTCTTATACAGGTTAAATTGGAGGACGCCGAAAAGGCTGACGCCATCTTTAATAAGTTGATGGGAACAGAGGTAGAACTCAGAAAAAACTTTATTCAAACGCACGCAAAATTTGTGAAGGACTTGGACGTATAAAATGGACGACAATATAGACGAATCAAAAATGACTACCTCAGAATTAAATAATCGCATGGGCGCAATTAGTGGCGAAGTGCTATTCACTGGCGCTGACCACTCACGGAGCGTAGAACTCCGCACCGTAGAAGACGTGATGGAAGATAGCTACCTTCGTTACTCGATGAGTGTGATTGTAGCTCGTGCCCTGCCTGATGTGCGTGATGGAATGAAACCCGTACATCGTAGAATCTTATATTCAATGGAAAAGAACGGCTGGCGACCCGGTAGTAAATTTGTAAAAAGTGCTCGTATAACAGGTGATGTCATGGGTAAATATCACCCACATGGTGATGTTGCTATCTATGACGCTATGGTTCGATTAGCTCAACCTTGGTCCACCAGGTATCTGCTTGTTGATGGGCAAGGAAACTTTGGCTCAATGGACGGCGACCCACCAGCGGCTCAACGTTATACAGAGGCTAGAATGGCCAAGGCTGGACATGCACTACTAGAAGATATCGATAAAGAAACAGTACCGTTTAGAGACAACTACGACGGGTCCGAGCAAGAACCAGAAGTCTTGCCGGCAAAGCTCCCAAACCTGCTTTTAAACGGCCAAATGGGTATTGCGGTGGGTATGGCTACAAACATTCCGCCACACAACTTAGGTGAGCTTGTAGACGCTACAATTTGCCAAATTGATAATCCGGAAGCCACCCTAGAAGACCTAATGGAATTCATGAAGGGTCCAGATTTCCCAACTGGTGGTATTATCTACGGTCATGAATCTATCAAAACCGCCTTTGCTACGGGTAAAGGAGGGGTAATTATCCGTGGTGTTGCCGATATTGAAGAAACTAACAAAGGTGGCCACCAGATTATAATTACCGAAATTCCATATGCGCTTAATAAAGCATCACTTATAGAGAAAATTGCTTCATTAGTTCATGAAAAGAAGATAAGTGGTATTAGGGATATTCGTGACGAGAGCGCTAGGGGTAATGTACGGATTGTGATTGAGCTTAAAAAGGATGCTTACCCTAAAAAACTACTTAATCAGCTTTATAAACTAACTCCACTGCAAACAACCTTTCATTACAACATGCTAGCTTTGATTGATGGAATTCAGCCAAGAGTCCTTGGGGTAAAAGACATAATTGCCGAGTATGTTAAGCATCGTCAAAACGTTGTAAGAAAGCGCACAGAGTACGAATTAAGAAGGGCTCAAGAACGTGCACACGTATTAGAGGGTCTAAAGATTGCCCTTGATAACATCGATGAAGTAATCAGTACGATTCGTGCTAGTCAAACTACGGATGAAGCTCAGGCTAATTTGATTAAGAAATTCAAACTAAGTGAGATTCAGGCAAAAGCCATCCTGGCTATGCAACTGCGTACATTGGCTGGGCTGGAGCGCAAAAAGATTGAGGATGAGTTGACAGAACTACTTAAAATCATCAAAAGCTTAGAAGATATTCTCGCTAGTGAGAAGAAAATATTAGCGATAATCAAAAAAGAACTACTAGAATTAAGGGAACAATTTGCTGACGAACGCAGGACAAAAGTTGTACCTTCAGAGCTTGGCAAGATGAGTGATGAGGACCTAGTTCCGGATGAGCAAGTAGTTGTGACTCTTACATCGGCTAACTATATTAAGCGCAGTCCTGTTGGAGATTATCGTAAACAAAACAGAGGTGGAAAAGGTAAGCGGGGAATGGTAACTCGTGAAGAAGATGTTATAGAACATGTTGTAAATGCTTCAACGCATGACTTCCTATTATTCTTTACAAACAAAGGTCGCGTTTTTCGGATGAAGACTTACGAAGTGCCGGCAACTAACCTAAGCGCTAAAGGTGTAGCGATTGTAAATCTATTGCAACTTCAGCCGGAAGAAACAGTCAGTTCCGTCATAAACGTAAACAAGCAAACCAGCGCTACCAACCTAATGATGTGTACTGTGCGTGGTGTCGTAAAGAAAACTCCTTTTGAGCAGTACCAGAATGTCAGAAGCTCGGGACTTATCACGATTAACCTTGATACGGGTGATGAACTTAAGTGGATTAGGCTTACAAATGGTGAGGACGAAGTGATTATATCTACTTCACAGGGTCAGGCCATACGATTCCACGAAAAAGGTGTTAGAGCCATGGGAAGGACCGCTAGAGGTGTGAGAGGAATTAGATTGCGTCCTAACGACCAAGTTATTGGCATGGACGTTGTGCATGGTGACGCTCGGATATTCGTAATAAGTGAATTTGGTTACGGTAAGCAGACCAAAGTTGCTCAGTTTACAGCACATGCTAGAGGTGGAGTGGGTATCCGCTCAGCTGTAGTAAATACCAAAACAGGTAAACTGGTAGGTGTTAAAAGGTTGCTAGATGAGAGTCAGGAAGTTATCTTGATTTCATCTGCTGGTCAAACTATCAGACTAGGTGTTAAGGACATCCCATCACTTGGTAGGGCAACACAAGGAGTTAGAATCATGCGACTCAATGAAGGCGATAAGGTAGTATCACTTGCTTTAGTCGACAAGACAGAAGACGTGCCTGAAGAAACTGAAGAATAGTTTGTAAACAACACTCATTAGACGCTAACCAACCATAGCTGGTAGCTAGTATGTTTTTTACAACGATTATGGTTGACAACCGGAGTAAATAGCTTTAGTATTGTATAAGATCTTTTAAAGGTGTTTATTTTTTAGCCCTTAAAAAAGTGAACTTTAAAAACTTGAGATAAGTGCAAATCAACGTCAGTTCGTCCCGTACTTTAACGGGACATATGAATTGTAAATTAGTCAGTTTTAAACTGATGCTAAGATAAAATTCTTTTTGGAGAGTTTGATCCTGGCTCAGGATGAACGCTGGCGGCGTGCCTAATACATGCAAGTCGAACGGTAAGGCCTCTTCGGAGGTACACGAGTGGCGGACGGCTGAGTAACGCGTAGGAATGTACCCCAAAGTGAGGAATAACCTCGAGAAATCGAGGCTAATACCGCATATGCTCTAAGGAGTAAAGCTTTATGCGCTTTGGGAACAGCCTGCGTAAGATTAGCTTGTTGGTGAGGTAATAGCTCACCAAGGCGACGATCTTTAGCTGGTCTGAGAGGATGACCAGCCAGACTGGGACTGAGACACGGCCCAGACTCCTACGGGAGGCAGCAGTAGGGAATTTTCCACAATGGGCGAAAGCCTGATGGAGCAACGCCGCGTGCAGGATGAAGGCCCTTGGGTCGTAAACTGCTTTTATCTGTGAAGATTATGACGGTAGCAGATGAATAAGGATCGGCTAACTCCGTGCCAGCAGCCGCGGTCATACGGAAGATCCAAGCGTTATCCGGAATTACTGGGCGTAAAGAGTTGCGTAGGTGGCATAGTAAGTAGGTAGTGAAATCGTGTGGCTCAACCATACTCACATTATCTAAACTGCTAAGCTAGAATATAGAAGAGGTAGCTGGAATTCCAAGTGTAGGAGTGAAATCCGTAGATATTTGGAGGAACACCAATGGCGTAGGCAGGCTACTGGTCTATTATTGACACTAAGGCACGAAAGCGTGGGTAGCAAACGGGATTAGATACCCCGGTAGTCCACGCCGTAAACTATGGATGCTAGCTGTTAGAGGTATCGACCCCTCTAGTAGCGAAGCTAACGCGTTAAGCATCCCGCCTGTGGAGTACGAGCGCAAGCTTAAAACATAAAGGAATTGACGGGGACCCGCACAAGCGGTGGAGCGTGTTGTTTAATTCGACGGTAAGCGAAGAACCTTACCCAGGCTTGACATCCTGCGAATCCTGTCGAAAGGCAAGAGTGCTTTATTGAGCGCAGTGACAGGTGTTGCATGGCCGTCGTCAGCTCGTGTCGTGAGATGTTTGGTTAAGTCCATCAACGAGCGCAACCCTTTTAGTTAGTTGAATTTCTCTAGCTAGACTGCCCCGGTAACGGGGAGGAAGGAGGGGATGATGTCAGGTCAGTATTACCCTTACACCTTGGGCCACAAACACGCTACAATGGCCGGTACAAAGGGCTGCCAAGCAGCAATGCGGAGCAAATCCCATCAAAGCCGGTCCCAGTTCGGATTGCAGGCTGAAACTCGCCTGCATGAAGCCGGAATCGCTAGTAACGGTAGGTCAGCTATACTACCGTGAATACGTTCCCGGGTCTTGTACACACCGCCCGTCAAACCATGAAAGTCGCCAATACCCGAAGTGTCAGCTTAGCTGATCCTAAGGTAGGGGAGATGATTGGGGTTAAGTCGTAACAAGGTATCCGTACCGGAAGGTGCGGATGGATTACCTCCTTTCTAGGGAGAAGTAACCCGTGTTAGCACACGGATTTAACATTGACCATTTGTCATTTAGCATTAATTTTTCATTTGTCATTTTCCAGAAATGTGAAATGTAAATTGTTAAATAATTGTGAAATGTAAATTGTAAATTGTGAATTCTCGAGCGAAGCACGAGGTACGGTTGATCTCTGTAAATGGATTTGAATCGACCATTTACTTATGGAGAAGATTCAAGATAAGGCGTTCGATTTGCACTACTTAGTTTTTAATTAATCTCTATAAGCTGTCTGTCTAAGACGGAGTGCTAGTTTAGGGCGTCAAAATCAGTCTAATGTACATTGCTCTAACATGATAAAATACAGACACAATGGCAGAAACAGTTAAGCGAGTAACCATCGAGGCGGCTCGTGCATTAATTGAAGCACCGGAAGATGTTGGCGTAATTCCATATTCCGTGACCCCATTTCCTAAAAGCGAAGGCGCACTATGTGGGATTCTGCCTAAAATGGCCGATATTCGTGGTGTAGAAGCATCAACTGGTAGATCTGTAAGTGTGGTAGTAAGATTACCGGGCATATTAGGCACCGGGATTGCAAGAGCCAGAGGCAGAGAGCCTTTAGCTCGCGAATATATTACTCTTCGGGATAGCCCAACAGAAATATCGCCGGCTGCATAATTGGTGTAGTTTTTGGAATAAGGGCAAGTTTAGTACCGCAGTCAGCAATAACTAAACAAAAGTAGTGGGTTCTTAAGAAAGACCGGGCCAAAAAAGCCCGGTCTTTTCAATGTATAAAAGTATATGCCCTCCTGACACCGAAGT
>JAYUAP010000015.1:0-13979 GCA_043741255.1 Candidatus Saccharimonadota bacterium
AGCAATTCACGACATCGACGAATGTGAACACCCAGAAATAGAAGATAAATTTGGTTTTGTAGTTGGCGATGTACCTTCAATAATGGTTACAGCTGAAGATGATATTAAGAAATCTCAAATAAGAAAAGATTTTATGTACCCAACGTTTTACAGTGATTTGCCGGATAATTTAATCAGTGATGTAGAGAACATTATCACCCATAATAAATCTGGTATTTCTGGGGATGCTTTTAGATATATAGAAAAAGTTGGTTATTTAACAACAGCGTTAACGGCCAGTAATTTAGCTGTAAAATATGCCTTAAGTCCTGAGATTATGCCTGATAATGTTAAAGATCTTATACCGAAGTTAGTTGGTCTTGTTCAAGACGTTAGAAAACACAACGAAGCAGACCTAAAAAATGGGGCCAGAGATTTTGAGTTTGTTAGCAGGTCATATTATTACATGTTAGGCAGATTCACTATAGCCGAGCATCAGCTAGAAGAAGCAGGTGTTGTTTAATATTCATACCAAGTTGATTTTAAACTGTATAATACTTTAAAATAAAATCAAGACTAGGAGGAAAATTAGTTGGGTGTATACAGTAATAAACAAATAATTTCAGCCATGAAAACTGGTCATGTTGTAATACATCCGTTTATTAAAGAGCATCTTGCAGGAAGTAGTATAGATGTAACGCTTGGTAATTGGTTTTATCGTACAGAGCGCCCTAGCGAGGGCGGTTTTTATAACCCCTTCGATAAAAATGCAGTAAATCAGTATTTTGGAGAGCCTCTACAGGCCACCACCCACAAAGAATGGGCCGAAAAATACGGCCGAAAACGGTTTAAAAATATTCCACCTGACCAGCAAATCATTGTTCTGCGTCCACATGAACGCATTTTAGCTCATACACATGAGTTTATAGGCATAAAAGCACCAGGAACCAGTACCATGCAAGCTCGAAGCACGTGGGGACGTAACGGAGTTGCGGTGTGCCTTGATGCGGGCTGGGGTGACCCAGGTTATATCAACCGCTGGACTATGGAGATTTACAACATGAACCAACATGAAAGTGTAGTTTTGCCTGTTGGTGAGCGAATCGCCCAAGTTGTTTTTTATGAAACTGGTGAAGTTGATGGGGAATATAAGAAACTTAGCGGTAAATATCAGGATAGTCTTAGTAGCAGTCTAGATAAAATAATTTCTGATTGGCAACCATCGCAAATGCTTCCACGCGCTTATAAAGATGTTCGCAAACAACCAATAAAGATTGCAGGCCTTACCGACCATGTCTAATAATTCTCATCCAATTGATATGGGTGGGGATATTAAAATTGATGCCAGGGGCGTTTTTTTAGTAATCGAAGGTACTGATGGTTCTGGAAAGGGTACTCAATTTGAACTATTGGTAACTAAACTTCGTTCCAGTGGATATGATATTGAGACTTTTGATTTCCCTCAGTATGACCTGCCGTCTAGCTATTTTGTAAAAGAATATCTAAACGGCAATTATGGTACTGCTGAAGAAGTTGGACCCTACACTGGCTCAATCTTTTTTGCACTTGATAGATATGAAGCTGGCCCTAGGATAAGACAAGCGATTGATGAGGGCAAAGTAGTGATTGCTAACCGCTTTACAGGCTCTAACATGGCCCATCAAGGTACAAAATTTTATACTGATGAAGATAGAAACGGCTATTTCTTGTGGTTAGAAGCTATAGAATTCAAAATGTTAAATATTCCTAAACCCGATTTATCTGTTGTTTTGCGTGTACCTGCAAATATTGCCCAGAAGCTAGTAGATAAAAAAGAAGCCCGCACCTACACCGATAAAAAGCGTGATTTGCATGAAGCAGACCTGGCTCATTTGGAAAAATCAGTAAAAGTTTATGATGATTTATGCCGACAATTTCCTGATAGTTTTAAGCCCCTAGACTGTGTACGAAACGGCGAGCTAATGACCATCGAATCAATACATGATTTGGTTTGGGAAACATTTTTACCATTATTACCAAGCCGGAAAAGAGGAACTATGAAAGTCACACGCGATGAAAAAAAGATTATCGAAAAAGTGGATACCAACGATTTTTTAGTCAATGGTGAGTTTGGTCTAGAAATCACTGAGGCAGGTCAAAATGAATTATCTAACTACATTAGTAATACTGTAGACAATGTATATGCATTCAGTGAGGGCATGAGCCCCATCACTATCGCTGCTGCCATGGCTAGACTTAGTCGGCGTGGTGATGATATGCGCATCACTATTTTAGATGAATTTTTAGGCAAAGCTGGCAAAGATGCAGATTTATTAAAAAGAGTTATTACTGCATACGGCGACGATTCAGTACAGCAACTTGTTGGTCAACACATTGTTGTTGAAGGGGCTAGTAACATATTAACCAAAAAACTTGAGTGGGGCCGATTAGCCTCATATCTGGAGCAATCAACCAGATATATTTACTTCGACCAGAAAGACAAATATGGCAAATTCAAATACTATGTACCTGAGTATTTCGATGAAAAAACGAAGACTAAATACATTCAAAGTCTGAATCAAATTTTTGAAATCTACTCAAAGTTAGTACGTGAACTAACAGATTTTGTACGTGAGCAGTCAAACGTACCAATAAAAGAACAAGATACTGCTTGGCAGGGTGCTACCAGGGCTCAAGCTTGTGATGCTATCCGGTTTGTACTACCAACGGCTACAAAATCTACTGTTGGGATTTTTGCATCAGGTCAGGCGTTAGAAAGTTTAATTATGCATCTTTTGGCCGACGAACTTCCAGAAGCTAAAGAAACCGGCCAAAAAATGTTAGATGAATCACGCAAAGTACTTTCAACCTTTTTAGAGCGTGCAGACAAACCGGAGCGTGGTGGTGCTTGGCAAGCCTACAAGGCCGAAACACACTCTGAGGTTGCCAAATTAGCAGAAAAATACTTGCCTAATTCTCATAGTGCCGTAAACCAAGAACCCGTTACCTTAACTGCAGTGTGGCCCCGCAACGAATTGGACATAGTATCTAATATTTTGTATGAACACAGTCAAAAATCCTTAAAAGATATAAAGGATGAAGTAGACGTCTGGTCTTATGATAAAAAGGCAGAGGTTTTTAACGCGTTTGTAGGCACAAGGTTAAATAGGCGCCAAAGGCCAGGACGAGCTTTAGAACAAATTCACTATAGCTTTGATTTAATATGCGACTACGGTATCTTTCGCGACCTACAACGTCACAGAATGGTCGACGACCTAAACTGGCAACAACTTACGCCTAGATTTGGATATTCTGTACCCGAACTTGTAGAAAAAGCTGGGTTAACAGAGCAGTTTGAGCAATGTTTTGATATTAGCCTTAGTTTATATAGTGTCTTGCAAGAAGCCGGTTATCATTTGGAAGCACAATATGCTACTTTGCTTGGACATAAAATGCGCTGGAAGGTTACATTTAACGCACGTCAGGCGTTTCAGATGATTGAACTTCGTACTGCTCCACAGGGCCACTCTGGATACCGCAAATTATCACAGCAAATGCATGACAAAATAGCTGAGGTTCATCCGCTAATTGCTGAAGCCATGAAATTTGTAAATCAAGACGAAGACCCAGAACTTGGTCGTTTATCTGCTGAGCGTTACACTCAGTTTAAACTCAACCAAAAATAATTGACCAAAAGCTCGTTATAGCCTATAATAATACTTAGTTTCCGAAGACAGCGACGCTCCAATTTATTGGACTTGAAAATGTCGCCTAGGCAAAAAATATATTTTTATATTGATGTTAGTCTTTGGTTACTACCAAGGATGTTTTTAATTTAAGGTCGATAATCTTTGGCTGTAACGTAAAACGAAGAAATGACAAAATATGGCATTAACCAAAGCTAAAAAACAAGAAGTTGTTGATGAAATCAATGAGTTGTTAAAAGTGTCTAAAATGACAGTTGTTGCAGAATACAAAGGTACTAGTGTTAAGCAAATGCAGGCACTACGTAAAAAAGCTAAAGAAAACGCTACAATTGTAAAAGTCGTTAAAAACCGTCTAGTTATCCAAGCTCTAAAAGCGAATGAAACTTACGCTTCGGCCGATACAACTCTTTTAACATCTCAACTTGTATACGCATTTAACGCAAGCGATGAAGTTGCGCCCGCACAAAGCCTTGCTGAGTTCTCTAAAAAGAACCCTAGCATCAAATTTGTTGGAGCATTTACCAATGAAGGTAACTTTATCAGCGCTGAAGAAGTTATAGCTCTGTCTAAGCTTCCAAGCAAACCACAGCTTATAGCTGGAATTATTAACACGCTACAATCACCGCTTAACGGCGTAATGAGTGGGCTAAAAGGTAATTTGCACGGCTTATTACAAGCCTTAGAAGCAAAAGCGACTAATTAATTTATAGAAGGGATTAAAAATGGCTACAGATTTAAAAAAATTTGCAGAACAACTAGTTAATCTAAGTGTTTTGGAAGTAAATGAACTAGGAACAATACTAAAAGATGAATACGGCATTGAGCCAGCTACTGCAGCTGTTGCAGTTACTGCTGGTCCTGTCACAGGTGGTGATGACGCTGGTGCTGTAGAATCTAAAAGCGATTTTGACATCGTTCTTAAAGACGCTGGCGCCCAAAAAGTTGCCATCATTAAAGCTGTTAAGGACATCACAGGCCTAGGTCTTGGTGAAGCCAAAGCTCTAGTAGATGGTGCTCCTGGCACAATCAAAGAAAAAGTTGCTAAGGACGAAGCAGAAGCTGCCAAGAAAACTCTTGAAGAAGCTGGTGCAACAGTAGAACTTGTTTAGTTAACAATTTGTTTTACTAAAAAGAGACCCTATTGTCGGGTCTCTTTTATATTTGTCAAAAGTTTTCCACAGGTTATTGTTTACTAAATTAACCTTCCATGTTACCCTGAGCGTAAAGGGTGAGGAAAAGTAAAATCAAAGTAATCTGAAATTAAGAGAAACAAATGGCAGACGTACCTGACAAACAAATAAAAAGATTGCGTGCATTAATCGTTGAAGCTGAGACTTCTTTAGCAGCTGCTAAGGAGTTACTTTTGAGTTTGTTAGGTGATGACCCTAAAGCCATGGTTGCTACTAAAGAAGAAAATATTGGCAAAGTCATAGAAGGCGTATTTGACGGTCAAAACATGGTAGGTAGTGATAGTAAAACCTATCCTGTTCCTGCTAACTACGCCAGTAAATCCAAGTTAGTTCAGGGTGACATCCTTAAACTTACTATTGCTGAAGACGGAACTTTCTTATACAAGCAAATTGGTCCAATCCCTCGTAAGCAACTGGTTGGAACACTGGAATTAGTTGATGGTCATTATTTTGTAAAAACTGGCGATACTCAATATCGTGTACTACTAGCTAGTGTTACCTACTTTAAGGCAAAACCGGGCGACCAGGTTAGTGTGAATGTGCCTTCCGAGGATTTAAACGCCGAATGGGCCGCCTTAGAAGCCGCGCTTTAGTATCTACATAATTTTATTGTATTTATACCCTATATACTAGTAGGTAAATACTATATACTTATTAGAGATGGGGAAATCTCTTTATAGGACTTATAGGTCACGGTCTTTTGACGAAATAATTGGTCAGGACCATATTACAACTGTACTAAAAAACACCATAAAAAGTGGCTCTATTAGTCATGCATATCTTTTAAGC
The DNA here is from genome assembly GCA_043741255.1 of Candidatus Saccharimonadota bacterium. Lineage (GTDB taxonomy): Bacteria > Patescibacteriota > Saccharimonadia > Saccharimonadales > 2-12-FULL-41-12 > JALHOM01. Next base: position 5,645 of record JAYUAP010000015.1, read on the forward strand.
GGGCCAAGGGGAGTTGGCAAAACCAGCATGGCGCGCATACTGGCGCATGCCGTTAACGAGATTAATTACGAGGGCGAAAACCTGAACCTAGATATCATAGAGATAGACGCTGCATCTAATAGGCGGATTGATGAAGTTCGTGAAATAAGGGAACGAGTCCACATTGCTCCAGTTGCTGGCAAATACAAAGTCTATATCATTGACGAAGTACATATGTTAACTAAAGAAGCTTTTAACGCTTTGCTAAAGACGCTTGAGGAACCCCCAGCGCATGCAATTTTTATCCTCGCAACAACCGAAAGCCACAAAATACCTGAAACAATCCTTAGCAGGTGCATAAAACTTACTTTTAGACCAATAGATTCCAAATTATTATCAAAACATCTTAAAAATATTGCCAAAAAAGAAAAAATTAATATCACTGACTCAGCAGTTGATATCATAGCAAAGCATGGGAAAGGAAGTTTTCGGGATGCAATTTCACTGCTAGAACAAGTTAAATTTATAAGCGATAAAATAGATGAAAATGACGTTAACATGATGCTAGGAATGATCTCCGATGAACTTCTAAAAGAGCTTACTAGTAAAATTGAATCTAAAGATTTGATTGGCTTAAGAAGCGTACTTGAATCAGCGTATGAAAAAGGCGCTAACGAATCTATTTTATCATCCCAAATTTCAGATAAATTTAGGAATTTGCTTATTTCGGGTAAAACCTCGATTCCTAAACATCAGCTTTTGCTAACCTTAAAAAACCTATTAAATGTTGCTGGTTCAAGCAACCCCAGAATCGAGTTAGAGCTATGCCTTAGTGAGCTACTAATTAACGATTTGCCTGTGTCGCAAAATATTGCAACTGAAATACTTGACAAAAAAATTGCAAAATTGGAAATAAAAAGACCCAAAATTGAATTTAATGATAAGCCAATCGCAGTTTCATCTAAAATTACTAACGATGATATTTGGACCCAGTTCTTAGATGCCCTAAAAAAACAGAACAATACTTTATACGGAATTGCTAGAATCGCCGAAGTAAAAAATAATAATGACATGTTAGAACTATCTTTCAAATTTGCTTTTCATTACAAACAAATTAATGACCCTAAAAATAAACAAATTTTTGCCGAGATACTGTCAAAAATAACCAAAAACCCACCAAAAATTGTTATTACGCACCAAAATCAAAAAGAAAAACCATTAGAAAGCAGTTTAAAAAACTTAAGCAATATTTTTGGTGGTCATGAAGTGTTAAAATCGTAGCAAGATGGATAATAAACCTTTTGACCCGAAAGTTCCACCTCAAAATCTTGAAGCAGAGGCTAGTTTACTAGGAGCACTGCTTATAGATAGTGATGGTATTGTTAAAGTTGCCGACATTATCTTTGACCATGATTTTTACGATGAACGTCATAAACACATTTATTCTGCTATTAAGAAACTATACGAATCCCATAGCCCAATAGATGTTTTAACATTAGCCGATGAGTTAAAAAATCGTGGGGATTTAGAAAAAATTGGTGGCCCAGCTTACTTAACTGAGCTGACTAACTTTGTACCAACGGCTGCTCACGTTAATCAGTACGCCGAGATTGTGGCCAGTAAATCACTTCGTCGTCGTCTTATTAAAGCTTCTCAGGATATTACTAATTTTGGCTACAATGAGAATGAAGACCTGAAGGGACTAATCGAGCAAGCTGAGTCTAGACTATTTGAAGTAAGTCAGCAACATATCAAACAAGACGTAATAAGTTTAGAGCAAATTTTAACGGATAGCTTTGATAGATTAGATGAACTCCATAAGGACAAAGGCACAATTAGAGGTGTGCCTACCGGTTACAAAGATTTAGATAATATCTTGGCTGGGCTTCAACGAAGTGATTTGTTTGTACTGGCTGCTCGCCCAAGTATGGGTAAAACAGCTATGGTATTGAACCTGGCCCATAATGTTGCTGTAAAAGCTGGGCAATCGGTTCTAATTTTTAGCCTTGAGATGAGTAAGGAACAACTAGTTGACAGAATACTTGCTAAAGAATCAGGTGTAAATGCTTGGGCGCTTCGCACCGGTAATTTAACTGATAGCGACTTTGAAAAAATTGGCCATGCTATGGGCACACTTTCGGAAGCCCAAATATTTATAGATGATACGCCTAGTATAACTGTAAGTGATATGCGTACTAAGGCGCGTAGAGAAGCCCACCAAAGGCCTTTGGGCTTAATAATTGTCGATTATCTTCAGTTAATGAGTGGCGGTACCAGATTTAGTAGTGAAGGCAACAGGGTTCAAGAAATATCAGAAATATCAAGAGGCCTTAAAGGCATTGCTAGGGAATTAAACGTTCCGTTAATCGCACTTAGTCAGCTTAGCCGTTCTGTAGAAAGTCGCCACCCACAAATTCCTCAACTAGCTGATTTACGGGAATCAGGTTCTATCGAGCAAGATGCTGATGTTGTAGCTTTTTTATACCGTGAAGAGTATTACAACCCAGAGACTGAGCGCAAAAATATTATGGACGTCCTCATAAAAAAACATCGTAATGGACCAACTGGTAATATAGAGCTTTACTTTGACCGTGAAAAACAACAAATCAGTAGTTTAGACGCAAAAAGAGCTGATCCGTTTAATTAAAAATAAATCTGTTAGAATATACTGTAGATTATGTTTAAAAAAGTCGGTGGATTCTTTAGAAATAACTGGTATAAGTTAGTATTTGGACTTGTTTTTCTATCCGTTTTTTCAGCTCTTTACTTATTTAGATTGGGCTCATTTGTACGCGGTGATTCTATATATGAAACTCCAAAATATTTGGCAATAAATGGTGTAGATGTTATTTTTCAGCACATATCGATGGCGCCTATAAAAGTTTTGGAGCTTGCAATGCTAAAGATTGATGAGCCTAACTCCACGCTACTTAGACTAGTTTCTGTCTTTATTTTAGGCATATCTTTTGTTGTTTTTTATAGACTTATACTAAAGTGGCAAACTCACCGCATAGCTATACTATCAACGCTACTCCTTGCATCTTCTACTTTTTCACTTAATTTAGGACGGTTTACACTTCAAGATGCTATGTACTACCTTATGATTCCCTCACTTCTTTTAATGGGCACTTGGTTAAGAAGCAAAAAGTACGTAAAAAGAGTATTGTACGCACTGCCAGCAACGGCTATTTTGCTATATTTACCAGGTTTTTCACTAATACTAATAATTACATTGGTAGTTTTTAGACGACGCCTGTTAGCAGCGTGGCGTTTCTGTGACACAAGGTTTAGACTAATTGGCTCATCGGTCGGAATACTGCTTTTGGCACCAGCAGTTTATGCGCTTATAAAATACCCTTCTCAAATTTATGAATTTTTTGGCATAGATAGAATAGCAAACGGTAACATTAATAGTCTCATAACCAGACTAACCGATATACCAAAAGAACTATTTTATTCAGGAATTAATGAACCATATCGTTGGCTTTACGGGACACCAATAATTGACATTGTGACCTTAGTGTTTTTTATTCTAGGCTTTTACGCTTTTATAAAAAGTCAGCACACCTTGAGAGCCCGATTGCTTTTTAGTTTATTAATCATTTGCATAGTTATTATTTGTCTTGGCAATATCGCTACAGTTGCTTTGTTAATCCCACTAATATACATATATGTGTCCAAGGGCATGGCGTTTATGTTGCAAAACTGGTTTACGGTTTTTCCCAGGAATCCAGCAGCTCGTAATTTAGGAGCTATTATGTTATTTATCCCTGTTTTCCTAAGTGTCGGTTTTAATGCACAGAGATATTTTACTGCCTGGCATAACTCACCTGAAACGGTGCAGGCTCTAAAAATTAAATAGCCAAAGTGTTATAATATATAAGATTATAAGGAGATATTATGGGGAAATTTGATCAAGCAAAAATGCTGATGAAAGTAAAAAAAATGCAAAAAGAACTTCAAAAACAGATTATTACTGCGTCTGCAGGAGATGACGCCGTTATTGTAGAGATTACTGGCGAGCAAAAAATAAAGAAAATTACTATTGATTCTGAGCGAGTTGACCTAGAAGATATGCGTCAAACTGAGAAGTACGTAGAAGAAGCAGTCAAAAAAGCCATAGCCGACAGTCAAAAAATTGCAGCTGAAAAGATGCAACCCATGATGGGGATGTTGGGTGAACTTGGCTTATAGTAATGAAGTTTAGTTTACGGCGAGTATCTTTACTGGTTATTATTTTTTTACCACTAGATTTACTAATATCTGTATTGTTTGATAAGAAAATAACTTTAGTCCAGATAATTAACTTAGTCATAATAATACTGATAATCGACATCCTGTTCTTGATGGCAGAAAGAAAGAAAAAGTGAGCATACTACCAAAAGCACTAATTAATTTAATAGAAGCTCTGGGAACGTTACCTGGCGTAGGACAGCGCTCTGCAGAGCGCTACGCCTATCATTTACTTAAAAATGATTCCATAAAATCCGAAAAACTGGCACGTGGTCTTCAGAATTTACATACATCTGTTAAATATTGTCCAGTTACCTTTGCTCTTATTGATTCAAGCCAAGAAATTTCACCGCTATACACAGACAACAAAAGAGACAAGAAAATTGTTGCTATTGTTGAAGATGCCTTTGATATTGTAGCTATAGAAAAAACTGGTCAGTTTAACGGCACCTACCATGTTTTGGGCGGTTTGATTTCGCCAATCGATGGTATTAGTCCGGAGTCATTGCATATTACTCAGTTAGTAAAACGCGTAAAAGATGATAAGGTATGCGAGGTTATTCTTGCAACAAGTTCTAGCGTGGAAGGCGAATCTACTGCCCATTATATTAATAATGAGTTATCCGACCAAAAATGTGAAGTCACTAGACTGGCACGTGGACTTCCTATTGGTTTAGATTTAGAGTATGCCGACCAGATAACTTTAGGTAAAGCTTTTGAAGGTCGCAGGGCATTGTGAATTTAGATAAATTTAATGAACTAGTTAGTTCAGCTAAATGCATAGTTATAGTTCAAGCTGATAACCCAGATGGTGATAGTTTGGCAAGTTCATTAGCTTTGGAAGGTTTCATGGAAGACTTAGGTAAAAAAGCTACTATGTACTGTGCGGTTGATATCCCCAGCTATTTGCGTCATATTTCTGGGTGGGATAGAGTAGTTCACGAGTTACCTAAAAATTTTGATTTAAGCATCATTGTCGACACTAGCTCGATAAGTTTATTAGATACTCTGGTAAAAAATGGTGAAATTAGTTGGCTAAAAACTCGCCCAGCAGTTATTGTTGACCACCATTATACCGACCCAACTATAGATTTTGCAACCGACATAATAAATCTGCCGGTGGCTTCAACGGGTGAATTAATTTATGACATTGCATCTGCAAATAAATGGGATATAAAACCAGACAACGCTGAATATCTTGCAACATCAATTCTGTTTGATACTTTAGGTCTAACTTCTGAATCAGTTAACGCTAAGACTTTGCTAACTATGTCTAAGTTGTTAGAAAAAGGAGTTAGCTTAGCAAAACTCGAGGAAAGACGACGTCTGTCCAATAAAAAATCTTTAAGTTTGGTTAAGTACAAAGCTAAGCTACTAGATAGAATTGAACTTAGTGGAGATGGCAGAGTTGCGACAATTGATATACCTTTTAGCGAAATCGAAAAGTATAGCCATGAATACAACCCATCTATGCTGGTACTTGATGAAATGAGAATGATTGATAGCGTTTTAGTTGCTATAGCTTTCAAAAGCTACCCAGATGGTAAAATTACAGCTAAAATCAGAGCAAACTTAGGCATAAAAATAGCCGGTAAACTAGCCGAGTCATTTGGTGGCGGTGGGCACGCATATGCTTCAGGGTTTAAAGTTAAAAATTCTAAGACGCTGGCTGAAACTAAGATAGAATGTATAAATAAAGCTATAGAACTAATAGATAGTTTAGATAAAAATGAAATTATATAACACTCTTTCCAGACAAATTGAAAAGTTTACTCCGTTTAATGACAACAAAGTAAACATGTTCGCTTGTGGCCCAACAGTTTACGATTATGCACATATTGGTAATGGACGTACGGCTATCACTATGGATGTCTTGTCACGTTTTTTAAGGTTTATTGATTTTGAGGTTTTCTATCTGGTAAATATTACTGATATCGATGACAAAATAATAATCCGGGCCAAAGAGCAAAACATTTCATGGGAAGAACTTAGAAATAAGTACGAATCCCAGTATCTAAAAGATATGGACGGACTGGGCATAAAGATTGATAAATTTGCTCGTGCTACAGACTATATAGATTATATAAAAAAACAAGTTAACATTCTACTGGAAAAAGGCCACGCTTACAAAATTGACGACGGTATATATTTCGAGATAAACACATATAAAGAATACGGTAAACTTTCTGGGCGTAAAGACATCGAGAAAAATGATGCCATTAGCCGGATAGATGAAAATAATCAAAAAAAAGGCTGGAATGATTTTTGTTTGTGGAAATTTTCAAAAGAAGGTGAACCTAGTTGGCAAGCCGATTTTGGAGACGGACGACCTGGCTGGCATATTGAAGACACGGCCATTACTGAGCATCTTTTTGGTCCCCAGTATGACATTCACGGAGGGGGGTCTGATTTAATTTTTCCTCATCATGAAGCAGAGCTAACACAAATGGAATCAGCTTCAGGTAAAGTACCTTTTGTTAAATACTGGGTTCACGGTGGACTATTACATATAAATGATGCCAGGATGGGTAAAAGTAATAAAAACTTTTACACTATAGAGGAAATCTTAGAAAAATATGATTCACGAGCTATTAGGTTGTTTATGCTACAGGGTCATTATCGTTCAACTCTTAATTTCAGTTTCGAACTACTAGATTCATGCGTAAATCGACTTAGTAGATGGCAAGATACGGCAGATTTAGTATGGCAAAAGTCTACGGCCAAAGAAATTAGCGGAGAGCAGTTACAAATTGCTAAAAGCTCTTACGGTAGTTTTATAGATGCTTTGAAAAACGACCTTGATACACCCAACGCTATAGTACAGATAGAAAAGTTTATCGATATAATCAATTCTTATGGTGTGTCAGGTGCATTAGCAGAGATATTCAATGACTACATTTCAGCAATAAATGATATTTTTGGTATTAACTTAGGCTCTAGCGATATAGATGATAAATTCAAAGAACTCATTAGAGCACGCGAGCAAGCAAGAAATGAAAACAACTGGAAGCTATCGGATGAAATACGTGAACAGTTACTAACTAGTGGGGTCGTTATTAAAGATACAGAAAACGGCACTATTTGGTCTAGACAGTAAGTTTCCTAGAATAATAATCATCAATTAAAACTTTTATACATCCACCAGCCGGTATAGCTAGTAGAGCACCTAATATACCACCCAAAGAGACACCGAGTAGAGCCGAGATGATTATTAATAGTGGTGTCATCGTATTATTCCTAGACTGAATGTAGGGCTGAATCGTCATGTTTTCTATTTGCTGATAAACAATGAAGAATATTATCATTATTATCGCTAAAGGCAATGAAACAATCAGAACTGACAATACTGCCAAAACTGCTCCAATCGTTGTACCAACAAGTGGTAGCAGGGCAAACAATGCAACAATTCCACCTAAAGCTACAGAATTAATATCAACTCCAAGAATACGACTAGCTATGATTAAAGTTAGCGTTGTAAAGAAACCCCCAAGAGCCGCTATTATTACTTGTCCATTGACATAACCAACAATCACTTTGTACATTTTCTTAGATAAATCTTTTTGGCGTTGGCGTTTTTCAGGTTTTAACGTTTTTATATACTTGTCGAACCAACCAGGGCCTTCAACCAACATCATAAACGTTAAAACAAAAACCACTAATATATTAGCTAGAGTTGTGCCTATTTTACTGGCGGCCGATAGAGCTGGTTTTCCAATAGCCGTAAGTCTAGAGCCGAGGTCATTTGTAAATTGGTCAACTTCTTTGTCAATTTTATATTTTTCTATTATGTTTTTTACTGTTTCGTTATTTTGACGTAAGTCTTGGAGAGTATTAGGAACTTGTTTAACAAAATCGATTGTCTGTTTAACAATCGGCGGGAACACCAAGGCAAAAAAGGTGGTTAAAAACGCCACAACAATAATATAGGCAAAGCCGGTTGCTAAAGCTCTGCTTCCACTGCGTAGTTTGCTACTAATCCATGAAACCGTGGGATTAAGGCCAATTGCTAAAAAAAATGAAATTACTATCAGTATCATCGGCTGGACTATTCTGTTCAAAATGCTAAAAGCCAATATACCAAGCAAGACAATAAATAAGACTCTGATTACAGTGCTGTTGTCTA
>JAYUAP010000016.1:0-2566 GCA_043741255.1 Candidatus Saccharimonadota bacterium
TGATTTAATAGATCATGCATTCATCAGTTGTTCTATTTTACTGGTGGAGTAGAATCACCGTGTGACGGGTGACGATACTTTGGAGTAGATTAGTACAACAACGCCGAGGAAGACGATATAACAAAGCTCTGATTGCGTCTCTGTTGGGAGACGATGCTTCGTACTATCTTCATATCATTATTTAAGGATGATGTGGTGATAGTACAGATGCTTTCATGCCTAGGCTTTTTGATAACCTGACTCAGCATGTAATGACGTATGCTATTTAGAAGAGTATCTTTGTGAACAAAGACTCTTTTTCTTTTGCAGTTCAATAACACCATCAATAATACAACGAACATATCTTGAACAAGCTAGATTGGCTTTCCTGATACGATGTTATGGTTTGCATTGTATGGGGTGTATTGTTTTCATTACATGATGACTCATCGGTGAACTGTACCTTCACTTACTTTTGTGATGGGGTAATCACGTTGGTTGACATGATGGTTTACAGTTCGTTGAAGTTGCTCTTACTTTCAAATATCTTTATCTACTTATTCTACTAGATAACTATCAATGATAGCAGGACAATCCAAATCATACAGCAATGTTAGACTGAGTCCGTAGGGAGTCAGCATACCTGTCAAATTAATTTTTCAAAGATTTGACAAAGTGCGAACGTGCGTTGCAATCATTCATATCATTTGCATACAGGGCAAGCAGAACAGATGATGACATGACATGGCAGGGGGTTTCAACTCGTCATGTTTGCGACCGGTGTTAGTCTATCATGATGGTACATTGCTCTATAGTGCGTCTAACTGACGTACTGAGCAGGAGCTAAATGTGTGTGCATGCGTGTGTACAAAATGATGTGTGCGTGTGTGAGTATACATGTGATAGTGCGCATGTGTGTGACGTGTCATGAAGTGAACAGGTGGTACATGCGTCATCCTTATGTTGCTTTCCGCAGAAGGCTTAAGTTGGCCATCCGAGTTAACCGAGTAGAAATAAGGCTTATATTAGCCCTATTTTGGCGTTTTCCGCGACGTTTGGGCCATGTCATTGCATTACTTGAATAATATATGTACATTTCATAACTAGATCATATAATCAATGGACAGTGACATACGTACTTGACAACATATTTGCAACGTTGCACTGCATACAAATATGACTAGATTCTGCTTAATTGTCAAACTGACGTCACAGATGACCAACATATGATTGCTTGCATAGCCTATTGATAATACACCAAGTATACTCAATATCATACTCTGTTCGTCATTTAGGACTACCGCTGACGGCCATCATCATGGGTCATTGTTGACTGTCATTATTGAACATCCTTCGCCAAAATCACTTATCGTATGATCACCATGCGTCAAAAACTTGTATTAACAGTTATGATGGATCATGATTGATCAGTAACATGTCTATGTATAGACGAGTCTATAATACCTTTAGGGAAACATCCCCATGGGGCACATACCCCAATGTCCTTGGGACTTGGGGTAACTATTTTCAATTTGTTCTAGAACTCGATGAAAATAAATATTTTTCACATAAGACAACTCGCATCCGACTAATGTTCATATTTGGAATCGAGTTTTTTGGTCTGTTATTTTTTAAAAAAATCAGAAATATCCTTAGTTTGTTTTGATGGAGTGTGGATTTACATTGTTACTGTTAGTATGGTAATCCCTAAAAACATGTTTTTTTTATCCCAAAATCGACAAAATAAAAAACACGAAAAAAGGGTCATTTTGATTCCTACATTACTATACATAGGAGGCAGTAATATGAGCTGACCTTATAGTCGAAGATAGAGTATAGTCCAGAGAGTACAACGCAATCCTCAGAATTGATATTCATGCCGTATTGATTTCATAACGAGCATAATTCGCAAATGTTCTCGGAAAAAACGAGTTTATTTTTTTTTCGCTTACCTTTTTTAGAAGTGTCTATCTTTTGATCTACTCATCGTCATATAAAAAAAAGTTGGTCATGTATTATCTATAGTATAGGAATTATAAGTTTCATAGTTTCAGCCGTCTATAATTGATAGAAATTTTCGGGCACGTATATCCGCTAATTTTTGGACTCTGAAATTTTATATTTTCTTAGATATTGAAAAATTACAAATACATATTCCTCTCGATATAGAAATATTTTATACTGACAAGGGGTCATCTATTAACTTAATTTTGCATAAATAACACGCTCCGAGTGTCTAATTTGCTATATCTACGATATTTAAGAAATAATACGCCCCTTAGAGTCGCAAATATACGGAAAATGGCCCAAAAGACGAAATTTGACGATCAATAACTTTTTTTCTGACCGTATGTACTTCCCATAACTCTTTGGGTGTATACTATATATCCTATTGATCAAATGTATAAACTTTGTTTTGTTTTTTACAAACACAATTTTTCAAAATTATCAATATGCCATAAATTATCGGAAATTTACAGATTATTGATATTTGACCACTAAAAGTCTTATATCATGAGCAATATATTATTGTTGGCCGTACTGAGTATGTCAAATTGATAGTATGGGTCTAATACGACTGAATCAA
>JAYUAP010000017.1:0-6079 GCA_043741255.1 Candidatus Saccharimonadota bacterium
TCGTTTTTGGACATCCTAAGCGCTGCCAAAACATGTGACGGTTCTTCGCTACTGGCACTACAGGCCGAACCTACAGCAGTGCAAAAGCCTAGCTCGTCCAGCAGAATCATCAGCCGTTCATTATCTTGGTCAAAAAATGTAACATGAACATTATTTGGTAACCGATTTTTAAGTGAACCATTTATCTGGTGATTTGGAACGTGTTTTTTAAGCAAGTTAATAAATAATTTTTGGAGTTCGCTTAGCCTCTTTACTTCGTGTTCTCGCATTTCATTAGCAATTTTTAGAGCCATGGCAAAACCAATGATTGCCGGAATATTTTCGGTCCCGCTTCGCAAATTGCGCTCCTGACCTCCGCCCAAAATTAATGGTTTTAGAACCAGTCCAGTTTTAACAAATAAAATTCCAGATTGCTTTGGACCATATATTTTGCCACCGTTTAGCGACATAAGGTCTACGCCCAATCTACTGATATGCAGGTCTAGGTAATTTCCAGCTTGAGCCATATCACTATGCAAATATATTGGTAATTTGTTGCCAGTCTTAATTCTTTTTTGTCTGACTTGGTTTATCAGCTCGGCTACTTTTTTAACTGGCTGAATCGTACCGATTTCATTATTAGCTAGCATCACACTTACGAGGACAGTTTTCTCGTCGATTAATGCCTCTAGTTCTTTCAAGTCAATAATGCCAGATTTAGCTACTGGGCAAAGCTTGATCCTATAGTTTTGTGCTGGTTTTAAAACCGATTCATGCTCTATGGCTGACACAACGATATTTGCCTGCGAGAACTTTTCCATAACTCCGTAAATTGCCATGTTATTAGCCTCTGTTGCACCGGCAGTAAAGATAATTTCTGACGGTTTAGAGCCAAGTAAACTAGCGATTTGTGCCCGGGCATTTTTTAAGTCAACGGCCACTTCCCTAGCTTTAGAATACCCCGACGATGGGTTATAAAAATAATCCGTAAAATATGGCTCCATTGCTTTTTTTACTCTGACATCTAAAGGTGTGGAGGCCGAGTAGTCAAAGTAGCCTGAGATGTTTTTCATGACTAATTTGGCAGAACTGCTTTATAAATTTCGTGATTTACGCGTTTTTGGTAGAGTTTAGCAGCTTTGTATAGTTTTTGGGCTTCATTTTTGGTAACTTTTTGGTAATGTTTGCCGTCTTGAACCTTAACAATTCCGGTGTCGCGCACGTCGTAGCGAGTAGTGCGTATTTGACGGTGACCAGACTTGTCTTTCCACTCCTCATGCCAAACCCAAGTATGCTCGTCTAGACAAAAAAATTCACGGTGGCCTCCGGGTGGGACAGGCCCAAAAAGTTCACCACCAATCCTGGCTTCATGACGTAGTAAATCACGATATAACTTGGCAGATTTATCATCAGGACTTTTAGAGCCCATAACGCCTAAGATGCGCTTAATCATTATTGACCTCTAGAGGCAAAAATTTGGTCGATTCGCTGGCGGGCAATTGCTTCATGGTCAACTGGCAATGACTGTGACGCAGGACTAGTATTTATTGGGGAATTACCAACCATACCGCCAGCTGTGTCGCGCACACTGTCAGTTGTAAATACTGGCTCATAAGCTTTCTGGCCTTCTGCTATTGCAGACTCCTCAACATCAGGATGTACCTCAGAAACTCTGCCCATAACATCGAGGGCTCGAGATACCGTAGAGAACCTAGAAAACATCTCGGCAAATCCGGGTGCACTTTCTGGCAATCGCAAAAACTCTCCTTTTTTTTCAGGGGAATTTGTGCTATTTCCAGAAACCAAGTCGTATAGACCCATCTATTTTTTCACCTCTATTAATTTAAACAACTCAGTTGCATTTTTGGTTGTGGCATCAGATAGCGCTAGGACTGCTTCACCACGAAGTTCAGCCAAAAACTCTGCTGTATGCACAACATGCTCAGGCTTACATACCTTACCACGGAAGGGCTTAGGCGTCAAGAAGGGAGCATCTGTTTCTAACAGTAGTTTATGGATTGGTATTTTTTTGGCTGTTTCCAGCTGTTTTTCGTCCTTTGTAAACGTTATTATACCATTTAAGGCTACCAGAAGTCCTCTATCAAGGGTTTCCGTCAATTCTTTGTCAGCGGCTGTAAACGAGTGAACTACTCCCTTAAGGGCTTTATGGGCGTTAAATTCATCAAAAATCGGCCAAAAATCCTCGAAAGCATCGCGGATATGCAAACATAACGGCAAATCATATTTCTGAGCCAAACCTAGCTGATATTTTACCACTTTTATTTGGTCTTCCCTGGGTGAATTATCATAGTAATAATCCAGGCCAAATTCACCGACAGCCACAATTTTATTGTCCAGAGCCTCATCCAGCAATTTTTCAAGTTCAGATTCAGAATTAGGACTATCTAAAAATTTTGTGGCAAGATGCGGATGTACACCAACTACGGCAAAAACATTTTTGTGCTGACGCGCAAATTCAACTGCCAGTTTGCTACTTTTAACGTCACAGCCAACCACCAGCATTTTCTCGACTCCACTTTCACGTGCGTCGGCCCAAACTTCGTCGGCGTCCAATGGGTAATCAGAAAAATGAATATGAGAATGCGTATCAATTAGTTTTAATGCCATAACTTCTAAACATTATGACATAATTGGGTTAATGAAAGTCTCAAATTATTTATTTGAACAGCGGTGGCAAACTGCCAAAAAATCACACCCTGAAAATGGTTTTGAGATTGTCGAACACGGCTGGGAACAGCATGTTTTAGTAGACCATGCCAAAAATTTGGTTTACCGCTACCCGCGCAATAAAAATGCATTCAACAAGCTGACGGACGAAGTTGCCGTACTGCGCGAACTACATCAGGCGACATTTAACGTCGCCATACCCGTCCTGCGTGAACATACAGCTGATTACACGGTTTATGATTACATCCCGGGCGATGTATTGAGCGACGATATTATTGCAGATTTAACTGATGAACAGCTGGCTAGTATTGGTCATGACTTGGGCATATTTTTTAGTATTTTACACTCTACTAGTCCCGATGTTGTTAAAAGCAAGGCAACCCGGCAGACGACCAGCCTATATGACTACTACGCCAGAAGAATAGAGGGTGCAAAAACAGCAGATTTTTATGAAAAGGCTCACGACACGCTCCTGTCTATTGCTGGTGACACAAACGACCAGGTGGTGGTACATGGTGACTTACATGGTCTGAATATTGTAATCGACCCAGTAACCAAAAACTTGTCAGGGATTATCGATTTTAGCGAACTAGAGCTAGGCAACCGACACCAAGATTTTCGTAAACCATTTATGACTGATTCTCGGCTGTTAGGACCCGCAATAAATGCCTACGAACAGCACTGCGATATAAAACTTTCTAAAGAAAAAATCATCGCTTGGGCGTATGTAAACGAGTGGGCCAACATTGCCTACTTTAAAGATACTCCAGAAAACCCTACCTACCTCCGTGCTTTTAAGCACTTGAGGAAGTGGCAACAAATATAATCATGTTTTGCAACCAAGAACTATTCTTTAACGCTAGGTTCTTCGTGTTTTGGGAAAAGGGTGCCTTCTATTGGTTTAATGACACCGGTGTTAAACATATAGATAATCTTTTGGGATGTTTCCGGCATAAATGGTTCTAAAAGCTCGGCAATTTCTATAAGGTCACTTACCATATAAGCCAATATTTCACGCAAATGAACTTCATCATTATTTTTGGCTAGGACCCATGGCTTTTCTTCTTCTATATATTGATTTAGGCCACGAACTTGGTGCCAAACTTCTTCTATGGCTTTATCAAAGCGACAGTCATTTAGCGACACTTCATACTGCCCAATGTCGTGTTCGGAATCGGGAATATCGCCTATGATACCTTTTTGGTATTTGTTTATCATGGCCACTGTCCTGTTTACGGCGTTGCCTAGTTCATTTGCCAGTTCGCTGTTATAGACTTCCTCAAACCGTTTCCAGTTAAAATCACCGTCATCGTAGCTGGGAATGTGTCGCAAAAAATAATACCTAAAAGCATCGACTCCATATTTGTCTATAATTTCCTGTGGAGCGATACTGTTTCCTAAGCTTTTGCTCATTTTTTGGCCATCTACTTTTATAAAGCCGTGAACATACAAAGTTTTTGGCAATGGTAAACCCAACCCCAGTAACATACCGGGCCAAATTGCTGCATGGAACCGCAAAATATCTTTGCCAATAACTTGGATGTCTACTGGCCAATAATCTTTAAAGTCTTGGTTTTCTGGATAGCCAAGAATAGTTATATAGTTCATCAGTGCCTCAAACCACACATACATTACTTGTTTTGAATCACCCGGGACTGCAATCCCCCAAGAAATCTTTTCTTTTGGACGACTAATACTAACGTCTTCTAGGCCTTCTTTAAAAACGTTTAGGATTTCATTTTTACGACTTTCAGGAATAATCCTAAATGAGTCGTCGCTGATTTTGGACGCAATTTGTTCAGAAAAACTACTTAGTTTAAAAAAGTAGTTTTCTTCCTCAATTTTTTCATAGGGACGTTTGTGGTCGGGGCAAACTCCGCCATTTTCTTTGGCCTGTGCCTCCGTCACAAAGGCTTCACAACCAGTGCAATACAAACCAACATAATTTTTCTTGTAGATGTGCTCTTTTAGGGCTTCCCAGATTATCCCAGCACGTTGTTCGTGTCCGGCATCTGTTGTACGAATAAATCTGTCATTACTAATAAAAAGCGTCTTGGCTAACTCGCGAAATTTCTCACTCATTTCATCGGCGAGCGCGATTGGTGTCTTTTTTAAAGACTGTGCTTTTTCTGCAACTTTGCCACCATGTTCGTCAGTACCCATACTAAGCATTACCTTGCCGTAGTTCTTCCTAGCATATCGGGCTAAAACATCACCCATAATAAATTCCATAGCATGGCCTAGATGTGGCTCACCATTAATGTAAGGAATAGAAGTAGTAATAAAATAGTGTTTTTTTGTGCTCATATTGTATATAGCCTATCAGATTACACTACTTAAATGCCATAATCCGCAGTGCCGACATTTATAGGCCTTTAATTTGGTGCCATGTTGATGCAGTGCAACAGTAGCCGACGCTAGGGCTTCTTTCTTAGAATTAAAACGTAGTTTATCTGCGCAAATTAGAGTCATGTTTTCTTCCAAAACTAGCCTTCTAATTTTTTGGAGCTGTGACTTTTGGCCTCAATCACTGAATGTATCACAGCAGTTGCCACAAATACCAAACCAACTAGACCGGTAAATATTTCTGAGACGTGAATGTTGAGCGAAATCAGTAGCAAAAAGGCCAAGATACCTATGGCGTAATGTGCACCGTGCTCGATATATCTGTACTGGTCCAGTACGCCATGTCTTAGCATATGAATCGTAATAACTCGCACGTACAAAGCGCCAATTCCCAGTCCGACAGCAATAATCAAAATTTGGTTAGTAATCGCAAATGCACCTATAACACCGTCCAAACTAAAACTAGCGTCAATAACGTTTAGGTAAATAAAGCCAATCAGTCCTGCTTTGAGGGTATTATTAGCGCCTTTTGATAAATTATTTTCTATCCCAGTATTATGCAAAATTGTGTCAAACGAATTGATGATTAAGTATGTCAAAAGTCCAAAGAAGCCGGCTGTTAAAACGTCCAGGTGTTCAGCACTGGGCAAAAAACTGCTAAAGGCTAATAGAGCTGTGCTGGCCAAGATTATACTCATGTTTTGTAATTTGCCAGCTTGAGATAATATTTTTTCTAGAGTTTTTAACCATTTTATTTTGCGGTCTTTTAGGAAAAAGTCTAGGAAAATCATCAGCAAAAACACACCGCCAAAGGCGGCAATTATGGGGTGGGCATCAGCTAGCTTATCGCCGTATTCCTGCGGGTTATTTATAGCCAGGTTGAGTACATCAGGCATGCTCATACCAGCAAGTCCAGCTACTATGGCTAACGGCAAAACTACCCTGACCCCAAACACAGCAATCACAATCCCAACAGTTAGAAATGCTTGTTGCCAAGCGCGGGACATTTTTTCTAAAATTCGGGTATTTACGACTGCATTGTCGATACTAAAGGTGATTTCTAGTG
>JAYUAP010000018.1:0-13718 GCA_043741255.1 Candidatus Saccharimonadota bacterium
GACCTCTTACTTTAGCACGAGCAGTGTTGACTGCGTCAACAAAAGAAATGTAAGTTACTAGGGCTGTGTCGAAAGATTCCAATAGAGATTCTGGGGTGAGAGTGGGGGCTTCAGGAGACTTTATTGTTTCACTAGTAGAATCGACAGCGACAGAGCCAACAACTAAACCGCGTGCGTGCATTGCCTGCAAGAGCTCACCATCAGTCAAAGTACTTGCAACTTGTTCAGGAGTAACTTGTGCTCCAGTAACAACTGATGCGCCGACTATTTCACCAAATCTTTCAATATCCATTGATCATAACCTCTAATACGTATGTTAATATATGTAATATTATACACCAAAAAACTAAAAAAGTCAATACAGACCTTGAAATTTATCTATTTAAAGTGTAAAATACTCCTAAGCTTACGTATAAATGAAGTACCTCGCATGCAGAGGTCAGAAGGATAATATTTTATGGGTAAACCAAAGAAACGCACCAGTCATAGAAAAACCGGTGTTCGTAGAAGTCATCTTGTAATCAAGTTGGCACGTGCGGTAAATGCTAAAAGCCCAGTGAAGGCTTTTACAACACGTAAAGAATCTGGCAAAAAGCTTGCCGAAAATTAGGTCATTGCAGCAGTAACTGCGATATACTATTAAGTAGAGATTAAATAATTTAACAATCAGGAAACAAGAAGTGGCATCAAACAGGCACCTTGGTCGAATAATCGTACTGCAGAGTCTTTATGAGATTGCTTTTAGGACGCTTTGCAATGATAAAACTCTCGATAATGACGAGGTTATTACCCGAAATATAAGCAGATATAAGGCTGCCAGCAAAGACGGTGGTTTTATAGCTGAGTATACTAAAGGTATTTTAGCTAAAACTGACATATTAGATGGTCGGATTCAGCCATTAGCTCCAGAGTGGCCACTCCAGCAAATTGCTAGGATTGATCATGTGCTACTCCAAATGGGCGCATATGAGCTTATGCACCATAAAGATGTGCCTCCCAAGGTGGCTATCAATGAAGCTGTCGAGCTTGCCAAAGCTTTTGGTGGTGAGAATTCATCCAAGTTTATCAACGGTGTACTTGGTTCACTTCTTAGGGAAATCGACCCTGATTCGGCTTCCGAAGAACCTAAAAAGTCTGACGAAACCAAAAAGAAAGCTAAAGAGTCATGAAAAGACCAAAGCCAATGAAAGGCATCAAGAAATTCATACCTCGCCGTAAACCGGCGATTAATGAAGTTGTGCGCGAACCTACTAGCGGTGGTATGATTTTTAGACGTAACAAAAAAACCAACGAAATCGAGATTTTACTTATCCAAGACGCTAAAAATCGTTGGACTATTCCAAAAGGTCATATAGAAGAGGGCGAAACCGCTCGCCAGACTGCTGAACGCGAAATTCGTGAAGAAACCGGCCTGCAAGAAATGAAAGTACTAAATTGGCTAGGCAAAATTAACTTTCGCTATCGCCGGGTAACAAGCTTAGTTTTAATGACTACCGAGATATTTTTGGTCCAAGCCAAAGGCGACACCGACAACCTAAAGCCAGAAGATTGGATGAACGGTATTGGTTGGTTTAAGGCTACCGATGCACTAGATAAGATTGAATACGAAGATATTAGTAAAATTTTTCTCTTAGGACTTAAAAAAATACGCCAATCCGGATTATAAACAGAACATGGATACATCTCAGTATAAAAAATTTGCCAACGATATCTTAGGCGTAGAATTTAACGACCTAAGTCTGTTAATTACGGCTTTTACTCACCGTTCGTACGTAAACGAGCACAAAAAATCGGCCACTGTACATAATGAGCGATTAGAATTTTTGGGTGATGCTGTGCTAGAACTAGTTGTTACTAATTATCTATATTCTACCTTTGAAGAGCCTGAAGGTATTTTAACCAACTGGCGGAGCGCACTAGTTAGGACTGAGAGCATTGGAGCTGCTGCAACTTCTGCTGGTTTTGAGCCGTTACTGCGCCTTAGCAAGGGCGAAAAACGTGGAACAACACGTGCTAGGTTACAGATTTTGGCCAACTCTTTTGAGGCCGTTATTGGTGCAATATATTTAGACCAGGGTTATGACGCGTCCAAGAATTTTATCGAAAAAACTATCCTTTCTACCCTCGATACAATCTTGAAATCTGGTTCATGGATGGACCCAAAAAGTCACCTTCAAGAAGTGTCTCAAAGTGTCGAGGGCCACACTCCAATCTACAAAGTTTTGGACGAATTTGGACCGGACCACGATAAAATATTTACTATTGGCGTTTTTGTTAATGGTGTCATGCGGGGCAAAGGAAAAGGCCCAAGCAAGCAGTTAGGCCAGCAAGAAGCGGCCGCCGAGGCTTTGGTCCACTACAAAAGCGCCCATAAAACAGATTGACAAATAGTTGTTTAATCTGTAAAATAGTGACTAAACTTGTATTAATAATTTATGTGAAGCCGTGCTTTCACATGTAAAAGAGTGAAAAGAGAGTATATATTTTATGTTAGCAATCCGAATGCAGCGACTTGGTCGCAAAGGTCACCCAACTTATAGAGTTGTGGTACAGGATTCACGGAGTACCCCTACTAGTGGTAAGTTTGTTGCAATGCTTGGTAGCTATGACCCGCACAGCAAAACAACCACATTAGTTAAAGAAAAAGCCGAATTTTACCTAAAAAATGGTGCTCAACCATCCGATAGAGTTGTTTCGCTATTTCAGAGTGAAGGAGTTAAAATGCCTTCTTGGGTAAAAGTTGTTAAATCAAAGACTAAAACTACTAAAACCCCTGAAAAACTTCGCAAAAACCGTCCTGCTGAACCTGAATTTAAAGAAGAGACAGTGACTGCAGAAGCTGAAACTGAAGAAGTGGTAGAAGCGCCCATCGAAGAAACAGTTACCGAAACAACAGAAGAAAAAGCCTAAAACTATCAGTGCTCACCAAATAAAAGCCTAGTCGCAGGACTAGGTTTTTTGTTACAATGAAAGCGTAAACGTTTAAAGGAGTACCTGCCCGTGAGTAGTAGTATCGACCAGCAATTTGTTGAATATGTTATTAAGTCACTCGTTACTAAGCCAGAAGAGGTTAAGGTAGAGCGAAGAATCGATGAAAAAGGTGTTCTGATTGAACTTACCGTTGATCCAGAAGATTTAGGAAGGGTTATAGGCAAGCGCGGAGTAACAGCCCAGAGTGTGCGTACATTACTCCGTGCCCTAGGCACCAAAAACGACGCTCGCTACAATCTAAAAATTGTAGATAATGGCATAGGCTCAGACCGACGCTCACCAGATGATTCTAGTAAAGTTGGTAATTGGGGTGCATCTGATGAAGATGTAAAAGAAGAAAAACCAGCAAAAGCCGAAAAAACTGAAGATGAAATAGTCGAAGAAGTGATAGAAGAGCCAGAGCAGAGCGATGTTGTAGCAAAAGCCCGAAAAGAGCTATCTGACCTAGACGACCTTGATATTTAAAAGGTTGTTTGATACGATTAGATTAGTCCTAACAGGGACGAAAAATTAAAAAACTCAGCTCATGCGAGCCAACCGAAATTGGTTGGGAGCTTTATGTGATAAATAAACCCCTCTCTTAAGAAGGGGTTTATTTATTTTTCAAAATAATTGGAGTTTGCTAAAGTGTCGATTTTCTCCCTCTCCAGAGCACTTTGGCTTTAAAATTAATAAAAGCCGGCGCTGGCTCGGGCTCTTGTGATTGAGAAAATCGACACTTTAGCGCGGACGCGTATTTCGTGAGATAATGAGGACAGATGAAAGTTCAGATTATTAGTATTTTTCCGGAGATGTTTCCAAATGTGCTGGAGGCTAGTATGTTGTGGAAAGCAAAAGAAATCGGTGCTGTAACCTATGAGTATATTAACTTACGTGATTATGGCCGTGGACCACGTAAAACAGTAGACGATGTGCCTTACGGTGGCGGTGATGGCATGCTACTAAAAGCGGAGCCTATCTTTGAAGCAGTAGAACTAGCTAAGAAAAACGACCCGTCGGCCAAAGTATATTTTGTCGGGCCAAAGGGCGAGCGACTAAAGCAATCTATAGCCCAAGAAATCGCTGATGAGAACAAGGGTATGATTATTATTTGCGGACGCTACGAAGGAATAGACGAAAGAGTCTTAACTCTTGTAGACAGAGTTATTTCCATAGGTGATTATATTATTACTGGTGGCGAACTGTCGGCGATGGTTCTAATAGATAGTGTAGTCAGGCTAATCCCGGGTGTTTTGGGAGGTGAAAGCAGTGCATTGATTGAAAGCTTTAGTGATGGAGAAACTTTGGAGTACGCACACTATACACGCCCGGAAGAATTTAGGGGAATGAAGGTTCCAGAAGTATTATTAAGCGGTAATCATGCCGAAATAGCCAAATGGCGTGCAGAAAATTCAAAAAAATCCGGGGGAGGATAAAATGCTTACATTACCAGAGCTAAATTATAAATATGACGAGCTTGAGCCATATATCGACGCTCAAACCATGGAAATTCATTATTCCAAACACCACCAAACTTACATAGACAAACTAGGTGACGCACTAAAAGACAGTGAGTGGGCCGAAAAATCGATAGAAGAAATTTTACAAAACCTAGATGCTTTGCCCGAAGACATTAGAACTGCAGTTCACAACAATGGCGGAGGACATTATAACCACAGTTTGTTCTGGAGCTACATGACACCAGGCGGGAGTCCGTTAGAAGGCAAGCTTTCAGATATGATTAATGCTTCGTTTGGTAGTTTTGAGGACTTTAAGATGGCATTTTCGGCTTCTGCCGTTGGTCGATTTGGCAGTGGCTGGGTCTGGTTGACTCAAACTGGTGAAAAATTAGAAATTTTATCATCACCTAATCAGGACTCGCCAATTATGGACGGCACCGCACCAATTTTGGGCCTAGACGTCTGGGAACATGCCTATTATCTAAAATACCAAAACCGTCGTCCAGAATATGTTGAAAATTGGTGGAATGTCGTTGACTGGCGAACTGTTAATTCAAACCTTGGGCATTAGAAGACCTGTCGACTTCACCAATACTACGGTCTGATTCATCGACAATTTCGTGGCCAATAATCTCTTCTATTAAATCCTCGATACTAATAATCCCAACGATTTTATTGTTTTGAGTTACAGGTAATAAGTGAGTTTGGGCAGCAATAAAATGTCTAAACATAGTATCTAGGGCAGTTTTACTACCAACAGTTTTAGTTTTATGTAGTTTAAAATCTTCAAAGCTTAGACTTTTTTCATCAAAGTCGATATCCACTAACTGTTTAACGAGTATTACACCGTAACATTCGGTTAATTTTTTATCAAATACCGGTATACGGCTGTACCCAGAATCTTTAATATGGTCAATTACTTTATCATCGATGACAGAATTGTTATTTAGCCAAAAAACTTTGCTTATCGGCGTCATAATATCTACTACTTGTTTTTCGCTGAGTTGCAAAGCGCCTCGGATAATCTCTACTTCGTCTTCATCTAGCTCGCTATTGGGTTCATCCAAATGATCGCTAATGATTAAGCCAAGCTCATGTCGAGAGTGCAGATTTTTTATATCGTCTTGGCCAAAAAAACTGTCTAAAATAAGTTGCAATGGCTTAGACAAAGGATAGGTCAAGAACACAATTGTCCGAAGGAAAAAAGAAAACTTCGCACAAAACCACAACGCGTTTTTATTAAATATGGCTTGCGGGAAAAGCTCTGCAAAAATTACCAGTAACAATGTGCTTAGCAGAACAGCCACTAATCCATTAAGGTTGTCCCCTAGAACAACAGCTGTAGCTGACCCAAAAGTTACATTAGACAGCAGTATGCTAGCTAGTGAGAGGTGTATATTCTTACGGAAAGGATATATTTTTTGAGCATTTTTGTCGCCCAGCTTTGACTTTCTTTTAAGTTCTTGTGGGCTGAGAGAAAGAATAGCAATGTTTAGGCCCGAACAAATTGCTGACAACGAAAGCAGTGCAACTACTGATAAAGAAACTAGTAGAGGTGACATTTATTAAGTGTAATTATATCATGTCCCTCATAGTTTTATTCGCTCCGGTCTATTTTACAACTGAATTAAATTGATATTTGGCTTAACCAGGAGTAATGTGGACTTTATATGTTGGATTCTGCACACGCAATGATAATTACGGCGTCTAAAAGACTTGGTATAAAAGATTCAGAACTTGAAAGTTTAATAAAACCAGACTACGAGCATACTGCAGACATAGAAGTTGACGGTCAAAAATACAAAGCTTATCGCACTCAACACAATAACTCTAGAGGGCCATACAAGGGTGGTGTGCGCTTTCATCCTGAGGTTGATTATAGTGAAGTGCAGGCTCTCGCCACGTTAATGAGTCTCAAGACAGCAGTTGTTGATATCCCATTTGGCGGTGGCAAGGGTGGGGTTGTGATTGACCCGAAATATAAATCGAAACAGCATCTAGAAGCTGTAGCTCGTGGTTACGTTCAACAATTTCATGAGCATATTGGACCGGACAAAGATATACCGGCGCCAGATGTTAACACTGATTCACAGATAATCGATTGGATGGTTGACGAATATTCTATAGTCAACGGCGACAAAACTCGCGCTAGCTTTACCGGAAAGTCCATAGCAAATGGCGGAAGTGCCGGTCGTGAAGAAGCCACCGGTAGGGGTGGCGTTATTGTCCTAAGAGAGATTTTGAAGTCTATGAATCTAGACCCGAGGAAACTTACAATAGCCGTGCAGGGTTTAGGTAACGTTGGTTTTTATTTTGCAAAGATAGTACATGAGGAACTTGGGGTTAGAATATCTGCCGTTTCTAATTCGCGAAAAAGTTTGTTTAGCGAATCTGGTTTTGATTTGTCAGAACTAAAATTTTCTAGAGAAGTTATGGATGAACTGTCTGGACAAGCAGATTTTGAGAAGTTAGCCGAGGAAATTTTATACATCGAAGCTGATATTTTGGTCTGTGCCGCTCTGTCCGATGCGATAAACGAAAATAACGTTTCAGAAGTCAAGGCAAAAATAATCCTAGAACTAGCTAATGGTCCGGTTTCGCACCGTGCACACCAAACTTTAGTTACACAGGACAAAATTGTAATACCGGATATTGTCGCTAATGCCGGCGGGGTAATTGTTAGTTATTATGAATGGCTTCAAAATCTAAATAACGAAAAATGGTCCATCCAAAAAATCCGTAAAATGTTGGAC
Source organism: Candidatus Saccharimonadota bacterium (assembly GCA_043741255.1). Taxonomy (GTDB): domain Bacteria; phylum Patescibacteriota; class Saccharimonadia; order Saccharimonadales; family 2-12-FULL-41-12; genus JALHOM01. The sequence continues at coordinate 7,184 of JAYUAP010000018.1, forward strand.
GACAAACTTACTAAAACCACAGCAGATTTAATCGCATATTCTAACAAAAACAAAATATCCTACAAACAAGCGTCTTATGAAATTGCTCTATCTACACTTCACCGTTTTCGATAGCGTGAATACGGTTGTGGTCTAGGCCGTAATAATGGGCGATTTCATGCCACAAGGTGTGTTTTACTTGTTTTTTAAAATCGTCCATATCGCGCGACACTAACATTAGGGGTTTTTTGAACAAAGTAATTCTATCGGGCATACCAATAACGTTACCGCCAAAGATTGAGTTACTGGCTGGACGCTTGGTAAGCGGAATTCCTTCATAAAGTCCAAAAAGTAAGGTGTCACAACGCAGTTTTAACTTTTGTCTTTGCAACGGAGACGGTTCATCTTCATAAGTGATTAAAACATTTTTTAGTCCAGCGATGTGTTCCTGGGGTAGTTCGTCCATTGCTTTAGAAATTATCTGGTTAAATTGTTTGTCTGAGATTTCCATGATATAAGGTAGTTATAGAGATTAAATCTGGTTAAGGTGACTGTTTTTGATGAGCTTTATGATTTCTTCATGATTATCGCTTAGAAGGTATAAGTCCATATCGGTTTTATTTATAGCTGACGACTCTGCGTAAACAGTTTGGTCAATAAACTTGAGTAGCGGTTTCCAGAACTGACTACCACATAAAATAATTGGTATTTTAGGGATTTTCCCGGTTTGTTTTAGGGTTAAAATCTCAAAAAATTCATCCAAAGTTCCAAATCCACCAGGGTAGTAAATGTAGGCACGAGAAGCATAGGACAAAGCTACTTTACGGCTAAAAAAATAATAAAAATCAGCCGAATATGTAACGTAAGGATTAGTCACCTGCTCTTTTGGCAGTTTTATCGTCATGGCTAGTGAATTACCGCAAATTAAAGAATCGTCGCCTTCTTGGTGGTCGTGGTTTGAGTCAAAACAGGCCTCTTGGGCACCGCGGTTAGCAGCCTCCATGATTCCTGGTCCACCACCCGTTACTACCGTTAATTTTAGTTGGTTTGATATTTTTTTGGCTAACTGTCGAGCATCTTTGTAGTATGGATTTTCCTCATCAAAGCGCGCCGAACCAAAGAAGGTAACTGTGTCAGTGTGCATCTTTAAGAGATTAAAAGCGTGATAAAAATCTTCATTGATACGTTTCAATCGTTTTTTAATATCACTATCCCTCAACTGCCACATGGCCTGTTTTTCTTGCATGGCAATCGTGTGTAGTGATGAGCGCTTACGTGACATTATTTTTTTTGCAAATCTTTTATTTTTCATTTTAATAAGTTTATTGTAGTAAAAATAAGCATAAGATGCAAAGACACACCTTTTCAATAACCGTGTTTTTGTTGCAAATGTTAAATTGCTTATACTTGCTCTTTTCTAAAGATTTGTTGATAATTACGCCATAAGATAAGGGGAAAGATGTCAGAAGTAATAAATTTAACAAATTTTGAAGGGCTTCCAGGGCAGGATGGAGATGTTTATAGGTGTAAGGTTGGGGATGTTTACTCGCTAAAACATGCTGTAGGCGATTTGGTTGCCGTGGTCCGGACAGACAGGATTTCTGCCTATGACACTATTCTCCCTAATCCGATTGCGCATAAAGGTCAGGTTATTAATGAAATGTCGCATGCTCTATTTGAGCATGGTCAAGCAGATACTACTACGTTGATGAGTATACCGACTATCTTAATAATTATAGAACCCTAGAACCACAAGAATTATCCAAAGAATTTGTGAGAGAATGGCTGAGGGCTCAGGGTTTTGAGGGCAAACTAGGACAAACTCCACCCCATATGCCCTTTGATAAAATTGAAGAAGTTAGACAAAAGTATATTGATTTATACGAAGATATGACCGCTAAAAAATTTCATGCTCAAGATTATTCAAAAGACCCTAATGAAAGAATCAGAACAAACATCACGAATTTTCTAGAGAGAGTAAAACCGGACGATTTATCTAGCCTATAACGGCAAAACATAATTATAGAGGAAAATGTAGTGGCAAAGTGCGCCTAAAATGACGGCTATGTGCCAAATTTCATGAAATCCAAATTTACCCGGGATAAGATTTGGTTTTTCACGGGCATATATAATCGCTCCAATAGTGTAAAACAATCCTCCACCTATTAGCCACGCCAACCCGCCTAGCGGGATAGAAACGTCACTAAACAATGGTAGTAATATTGGTAGCCACCCCAAGCAGATGTAAAGAGTCAGCGACACATATTGTGGCAAATTTTCATATATAGACCGCATGACTATGCCAAAAGACGCTACTAAGACTACTGTGGCCATTACAGCGTAACCTACCGTCCCGCGGAACATCACTAGGCAGATTGGTGTGATTGTGCCGACAATCAGGCCATAAACAGCAGTGTAGTCTAAGGTACGCAGACGTCTGTTGGTGGCTTCCGATCCATTTACGCCGTGGTGTAGCGAACTCATGATAAAAAGCCCAACCAAGCCTACTCCGTAGGCTATAAATGACCCTAAGTGCCACCACTTTTGCTCCAAAGCTGACTGGGCAATTAATAACCCAGACGCAAAAAGCCCAAACACAGCCCCAGCCATATGTGTGGCTGTGTTTATAGATTCGCTAGTTATATGTGGACTACCGTCTTTACTAAGGTTTTGCATACAACTATTATTTTAACCTAAGTACACTAGGTTAAGTCAGATTAAAGTGTCAAACTTGACATTTGGGCTAAAGTCCTTTAGCGTAATTAGTATGGCTTTAAACCAACGCAAGCACATGACATTTGTATGTATCCCACTCTCATGGGACTGTGCTTCTAATTGGTTGGAGCCTAACGCAGATAAATAAGCGTCCAGTACAGTCCGTAAGCAACAATGAGGCTTCAACCAAAGAAGTCTTTTTTTATTTCATAAATTTTTAAAAACAATAAAGGAGAAGATTATGAGCAACAAATCAGATGTTCAATTCGAAGCCGGTGGCCGGGTTCATAATTTTGACCAGGCCAGTACAGAAGTTCACATATATTTAGACGAACCCATATTTAATCACGTAAAAACAACCGAGTACGGCTCGCAAGTACTACGGTTGTTTAATGACCCAGACGCAATTTCATTTTTGGCTGGTATCCCCACACCAGACGATGAATTATTTGACGAAGGCGTCGACATTTCTGGGACTATGGAAGCAGATTATGGTTGGAATGCTAAATTATTCATAGACCAAAAAGCCCCAGACAATGTAAAAGAAAGATACATTGGCCAAGCAATAGGTAGATTGCCTGAAGTTATTCATGTGCCAGAAGAATGGGTCAGTGTCTAGGTCGTTTGTCGGGGCAGGGGTTGGATTACACCCAACATGTTCATCTCGGTGTCACGGATATAGGCTAATTTACCTATCCCCGGTACGTCACCGATAGGCATATCTATCCTGCCTCCATTTGGCTCGACTTTAGCAATAATTTCATCAATATTTTCTACACCTACGGTACATACAAATGCGTTAGCTGATGCTTTGTCGTCTGTTGGTGCAGGGCTACGTCGTTGTACCATTCCGCCGTTAATTCCTTCTACGGCAGGGCCATCTGTGACCTCACCACCAGGGTATACCAGCACATATGAGACACCTCCACCTTCCCAATCCTTAAACGCCCAGCCAAAAACTGTCTCATAAAATTTTTTAGCCCGTACCGCATCATCTACATAAATTTCAAAATGTACTACTACACTATTTGCCATTGCCGTGTCCTCCTATTAGTACTTTTATTATACTCTTCTAAAGCGCTTCATGCGTCATGCTAAAATATAAGTGCTATGGACAAACTCGACGAGGCGTTTCAGACAATTAATCGTTCTGATTTTTTGCGTAGTGAAACTAGGGAGGGGGCGGACACCGACAGGCCTATACCTATCGGTTACGGGCAGTCAAATAGCCAACCAACTACAGTAAAAATGATGCTAAAATGGCTTGAGCCAAAAGAAAATGAAAAAATTTTAGATGTTGGTTCCGGCTCTGGCTGGACATCGTCATTGCTGGCATATATGGTTGGTCCACAGGGCGAGATATTGGCGGTAGAAAAAATTCCAGAACTTGTTAAATTTGGCAGGGACAATTGCGCTAATGCAGGCATAAAAAACGTTAGTTTTTTTGAAGCCGTCCCCACGCTTGGTCTGCCAGACTATGCACCATATGACAGAATCTTAGTTAGCGCTACGACAGATGAACTGCCTAAGGAACTTATAGTTCAACTTAAAATCGGCGGTAGGCTAGTCATCCCAGTCAACGAAAGCGTATTCGTTGTCGACAAAACAGGTGACGCTAGCTTTGACACCAAAGAACACTATGGATTTAGCTTTGTGCCGTTGGTCTAGTCTGGGTCGGCAGTTTATATACGCAGAACTTGCAAAAGAGAATCAACAGAGCTTTTAAGAGTAAAGTAGCTTTTGGCAATTTCGCGCTCTTTTTTGGTTGCTGACCCTAGTGCTACAGCCTGATTTATGCCCCTAATAAGTGCATCGGGGTTGCGTGGCTCTACCAAAGTCAGTAGACCACAGTTAGTCTCTGGCAATCCTCCGATATTACTAGCAACCACACGACAGCCAGTATGTTGGGCCTCGACCGATAGCATCCCAAAAGGTTCAGCAAAAACTGATGGCATTAGTAGTATGTCATTAGATGATAATACGCGGGCCATACTTTCAACCGTTTTTTGGGCTGAAATAAGCTGTGCGTAGGGATAATTATTAAGCATTCGATGAATAGTAACCCCGGTTTCTGTATGCATGCCGGCTGCTACTATTGTGACGGATTGAGTATTTTTGTGATGTTCAAGCTTATGCATGGTTTCTAGTAAGGTATAAACTCCTTTGTCCGGGTGAAGTCTTCCCGCAAAAACGATTCGTGATTTTTTTACACCCTTTGACCTTTTGCCGGTGCCAAATATTGGGTCGGCAAACGGGAGTACTATATGTATGTGGCTGTACGGAATTCCCAGGTAAAGTGCCCACTGCTGACCGCTATATATACTTGTGGCTATTATAATTTTGTCTTTTACACCGTCAATATATTCTTGTTTTTCATTAACATCTGGAGTGGCGCAGTGCAGTATAACTGCAGATTTCTTTTTAGTGACAACAAAGTAGGGTTTATTTACAAAGACAATCATCCCCGGAATTTTGCGGATATCCTCTGGCTTTTCTAAGTTTAAAAAAGGGATATCAGAAAAATCATGACGACCTTCTTTTTTATAGTTTCCTACCATTACAATTTGAGTTTTTATACCGCGTCGAATTAACTCCCTGGCATGACCAGAAGTATATGTTTCTGAGCCACCTGTGCCAGCTAGCATAGGAGTCCCTGCCGCCCATACAAAAGAAATCATTATATAACCTAGTATAACTTATTATTGATAAAATTACAACATTTTTAATTTTTCACCGAAGTTGCAAGCTTCGTGCGCAGTACTATAGCCATAGCATGTGACCAGGCCAATGGGGTGTGAACACAGGCTTTATTGTTTGCTAGATAGGATTCTGGTAGCCCATTGTCAGTGTATAGGTCCTCGGTTGCTTTAAGGTACACTTTAGCTTTTTTTATGTTGCCTAATTCGTAGTAAGCTATACCCAGCCACGGTATGCCCATTACCCATTGTGGCTCAGACTGACCGTCTGCCTCGTAGGCATCGCCAATATGGCGGATGACGCCTTTAGTTCTAAGTAAAGTATCTTCAACTGCTTTCACAATATTTTCTAGTTCATAGCCATACGGCCAAATTAAAGACAATAATGCCATATCTGCATCGTGTATTGAGCTTTCGCTCGGTAATAAATTTTTTAGATTTTGCTCGGCCAGTTTTAGGTGCTGTTTATTATATTTACAAAAATCGCTAACCATCTGGATTCCTTTAATGCAGGCTGATAATGAAGAAGAGTGGATAGTACGACTTTCTTCCCAGATGCCGTTATCTTCATCTTCCCAATAACGACATAGCTCTAAGTAGTTCACAAGTTTTTGGCACAGTTGTTTCTGTGAATCGTTAAAAGCTTTGTGGTTTTTGGAGTGGATTTGGCCGATGCCAAAGAGTAGCGCACCAACGGCGTCGTGTTGTTTATTGCCCCAGTTACCTGGGATTATATCTCCTGCAACGCTAAAGCGGGGGTGCAGTAATTCAGAATCTTTTGTTGGGTATTTTTTACTATCCAGCAGGTGTTCATATTTTTTGATAATCTTTAGTAGCTCTGTGTATATTCTGGTTGCATCACTCATATGGCCAGCTTCTGCCAGAGCCAATGCCACATAAACATTGTCGCGTATCCAGACTTTGTCATAGTCGCCACCACCGGCAATGGAAAGTTTATTTGGTAGCTGTTGAGATTGTATGACAGATAAGTCTTTATCCATTGCCATAATCATAGCAGTCAAATAAAAAAAGTATATGCCTGTTGTGTATAATTTTTTGGCTGAGTATCGCGGACAATGTTAGAACCAGATTGTTGGCAACGTGTGTTCGCAAGCTCGATTTAAGTAGTCATACCGCTATTTGAA
>JAYUAP010000019.1:0-2508 GCA_043741255.1 Candidatus Saccharimonadota bacterium
GAACGGGGTACTGTAAGTGTGAGAGTAGGCTTGTCCTACGATCCACTGAGGTTAAGCCCTAGTTCTGCGATTTGTGATTACCGCAAACCGCGCGGGCAATTATCCTAAACGATATGCGCCTCGCACCCCCTGCAGTTCCTTTTCTCCGAAAAAATCAGAAATTTTCTCAATTTCAACAAGATATTCGCCAAAGAAACAAATGAAAAAATAGCTCATTACAAAAATTTCATTACTTTTTCTTAACGATGGACGCCTCTAAATAATACAGTACAAAGTGTCAAAAAATAGACCTGTCCACACAAAGTAATTTACATTTGTACTCTGTACTTTTTTGTAACTTTGCAAAGTTTGTGTTTTTTTGTAAAAGTTTTTTGTGACGGCGGGTGGTGTTTGTGTTTTTTTATAAAAGTTTTTTGTGACGGCGGATGGTGTTTGTGTTTTTTTGCAAATATTTTTTGTGACGGCGGGTGGAGTTTGTGTTTTTTTGCAAATATTTTTTGTGACGGCGGATGGAGTTTGTCTTTTACTGTAAAAGTGTTTTGTGAGGGCGGTAGAGTTTTTGATTTTTGAAAAATATAATGGTGTAATGGAAAAACTCAATATTTTGAGCATAAAACTGACTTTCCATGATCATGCGATTGGAAGAGATAACTTGTTCAGTGCAAATATTTGGAAAATGGTTGTCTTCGTAAAGAATTGAGGTTCTTATGGAGCCGGAAATATATTGCACTACAATTGTTTTTTTACATTTCCTGACAACCGGAGGCCCCATATAATGCACCCTTATAAACCGGAGGCCCCAATCCCTGATAGGCAAAATAAAGAAGTAATTAAGAATTGAGACAACCAAATTGTGTTCTAAATGATTAACTTGGATAATTGAATCAATTTGAGCTACTAACTTTGAGTAACAAAGATATATTGCTCATGACATAACACTCCAAAGATTATCATTTCAATACTACCAAGTACTTACAGGAAAAAAATGAGACGATCTCTATCTAATGTTCTACTGATCAGATACATGAATGTGAGGTATCAGTGTGTGCACAATAGCATATAGAATATAAGATCTTTGAATCATGAGTATCAGAAACATATTGGTGAAGAAATAACATTATTAAAGCTGAAAATATTTGAAAAAATGAATATTTATGAATATTTTTGAGCTCTAAAGTGCCCCATTCATCTTCAATATCGTAGGTATGTCAATTTGGACTACTTGCACGTTTAATCTATATAGAGTTACATTGTTTAAGTACCTATTTTGTTTATAAAGTATCTCTACAACACGAGGAATACGTAATCAAAATTTGAAAAAATCGACGAATATTATTACTTAGGCCATAAAATTCAGACAGATAACGATGCCCCAAAAATGTTTTCAGACCCTACTCGGACAATTTGTGTCTCATTTGATCACAATGGTCTGGAGCATACATCCCCAACGTTTCATAGGTATCTGATAAGTATTACAGAAGATATTAAGTTTCTGAAAAATGTAAATTTTCTATAAATTTGTACATAAATTAGGATTGCTCTTCTATTATGCTCGTTTTGAAATCAATTTGGTCCTAGCACGACTCTCCATGGTTGTACTGTACTCCCTGGACCATAACAAACCTCTGGATATAGCGTGAGCCCAATATAAGTTCCTGTAATTTTTGTGGTGTGGATGCGCTTATCGTACTTATTTGTGATAAAAGGAATGAGAATCTATAAAAAGACGTAGTCTAAGGCCTGAAATGACAAAAATAAAACGTGTTTTTGAGCAAAAAATGCAACTTTCTTAATAAAATAGTTTTAATCCTGCTACCAAGTGTGAATGGTTTACAAATATGCCTCCTATCAATATTCCGTTGGATCTAAGAAAAAAAAATATTTTTTGAATGAATTACAGCAACTTCAACATAACGGACAACGGACACATTTGCGCATCGGACAACGGACATATTGACGAGTTGGATCGGACAACCGACACCTTACAACCTCGGCGTTATAGTATACAATAAATCTCTATTAGATGAAGGATGGTGATCATACAATGACTGGTATGAACTGAGGACATTTAATTGTAACATCCAACATTTGACCATGATGAAGGCACCTCATGAGTGGTAAATAAGATAAGCGAAACTTTTAAGCGAAAGGTGCTAAATGGCACCTACCGCATACCTATGTCGACGTACTTGGATGCTTGAATAGTTTTTAACAATCGACCATAAAAATCATTACGTCATGCTCTGATAATGACAGTGATTGACATGTCTATGCTGTTTGGTATGACATAACATAATTATGTACACTCAGTATGCCGATACAACATTGTAGCGAGATCTTCACAACGGCGCGGTTCACGCCAGAAGAAGCTTGCTTGAAAGCTAATTCCAACAATCCGGGTGCGAAACGGATGGCTGTCAGCCCGCCTCCTGCGGAGAGCATCAAGGCGTGGAATGATCACCGTACAATTCATGACACGTCACACAAATATACATTATCGGATATACA
>JAYUAP010000020.1:0-5954 GCA_043741255.1 Candidatus Saccharimonadota bacterium
CTTCGGTGCTATGCTTAGCCCCGTTACATTTTCCGCGCAAGATCTCTTGACGAGTGAGCTGTTACGCACTCTTTAAATGAATGGCTGCTTCTAAGCCAACATCCTCGTTGTTTAAGAAATCTCACCTCGTTTCCCACTTAGCATAGACTTAGGGACCTTAGCTGGAGGTCTGGGCTGTTTCCCTTTCGAGCGCCGATCTTCGCACCGACGTTCTAACTGCAGTGATTCCACAATCGGTATTCGTAGTTTGTCAAGGGTGAGTACGCTTGCGCGCCCCAGTCCGAAACAGAGCTCTACCCCCAATTGCTACCACACCACGCTAGCCCTAAAGCTATTTCGAGGAGAACCAGCTATCTCCAGGTTCGATTGGCATTTCACCGCTAACCACAGGTCATCCGGGCATTTTGAAACATGCTACGGTTCGGTCCTTCACGTCGTTTTACCGACGCTTCAACCTGCCCATGGCTAGGTCACCTGGTTTCGGGTCTACTATACAGCACTAAGAGACTAGGTCTCACGCCCTATTCAGGCTCGCTTTCACTATGCGTCCGTCAAATGACTTACGCTTGCACTGCACAGTAACTCGTTGGATCGTTCTACAAAAAGCACGCTATCACCCCGAAGGGCTCTAACTCCTTGTACGCACATAATTTCAGGTTCTATTTCACTCCCCTTCCGGGGTTCTTTTAACCTTTCCCTCGCGGTACTTGTTCTCTATCGATCATAAGATATATTTAGCCTTGGGAGGTGGTCCTCCCAGATTCAAACAGGATTTCTCGTGTCCCGCCCTACTCGACAACCGAGACATTTAATTACTTAAAGCTCGTGTAGCGCTATTGCTACTCGCAAATATAAGGTTAGCGATACTTTGTGTACTAGGCTTTCACTATCTATGGCCTGACTTTCCAGACAGTTCCACTCGCCTCGCTAATTTTTAACCTTATTCCTGGCGATGGTAGACCAGGATTCCAACACTGAAGTCTTGATAAATCAAGCCCTCAATACTGGTTGTTTACAATGTCACAACTCTTTTTAAATATTCGTCTACCAACTTACCCCAGATAAATCTGAGGAACTTAAAAAGTTTGGGCTATTCCAATTTCGCTCGCCACTACTTTCGGAATCGTTGTTTACTTTCTCTTCCTTGGGGTACTAAGATGTTTCAGTTCCCCCAGTTACCGCTACATGTCCTATATATTCAGACAAGAGTGATGAGACATGACTCTCACCGGGTTTCCCCATTCGGATATTTTCGGTTCAAAGCTTGTTTGGCAGCTCCCCGAAACTTTTCGCAGCCTACTACGTCCTTCATCGGTATCTTATGTCAAGGCATTCATTATGTGCGCTTAATTAACTTTTTACGTTCACACAACCACAATGTGATTATGTGTTTTTTGCATTGACTAGTTATTGGTATCTATAAAAAATACTTCTAACAATGCCGTTTATTTACTTTGTAACTAATTGTCTCTCATAGGGACAATTAGTATTCATGTCAGCCAAATTTTTAAGTTACGAAACTTGCAGATTTTTAGACGAACAGGTTATAAACGCCCATTTCATCAGTCGAGATCTCAAGTTTACGCTTTGAAGCTTGTCTTCTTTTTGCTAGCCCCATGGCTTAAACTTGATTCTACAACAACAATCATAGCAATTTTAACAGATTAGGTCAAGCATATTATGCTGTTAAAAATACGTCGTTTTGTAAGCAGATTCCGTAGAATTTTCTAACTATGTAAAGCACTTATATAGGCAGCCCACGCCTCATCACCCAGTTTCTGTGATGACCTAATTGTAATAAGCAGATTTCCCTTTATGAAAACTAGCGATTGGACCCCCGATGATGATTCCCCATGATAAACCTTAACACTATCAACTTGTATTATACTGGTGGCTTGGAAGTTTTTGGTCAACTTCTCTAGCTCGCCATCCTGGTTTACTTTGAAGTTACCAGGTAGCTCTTGTTGAGTGACGTTTACCTGGACATCTCCAACCTTGTCTATATATGTATAGGCAGGTGCAGTATTTGGCGGGCTGACTTTTACAATTTCGCCTACACTATTACTGTTTTTGTTGCCTGGGTACAAAATTTTGAAGTTTGGTTTTTCGCGCGGTAAGTCTGCGCCAGTTTTTGGTGCAGTTATGGACACACCTTCTGTGGCGCTCTGGTCAGAACCGTTAAAGACAACCTTATTTAGGCCGATTATGGCGATAATTAGGGCAAATACGCCTATGGCTATCTGTTTTTTGTATTTTTTGGCATAGATTTTAGATTTGTTTATATTTAATTTTTTAGACTTTTGCTTTACTATCTTTGCAACTTTTTTAGTCTTTTTAGGCTGGGTTTTGGTTGGGTCGTCAAAGGCTGTTTCTGGTTTAGAAAAAAGCCTAGCTAACCTACCCTTTGGTTTTTTACTCAAAGCATCATCTTTTACATTGGCTCGCAGATCCTTCCATTCTTTGTCATCCTCAAACCATTTTAGGCGTTTTTTTGGCGCAGGTTTAACAGGCGCCACAGGGTCACTAAAATTTATAGACCTTTTTTTCTTGGGTTGCTTAAACTCCATACTTAATACATTCTAACCTATTTATGGTAGTGGGCACTGGGGATCGACTGATTGACGGCAAGGAGTGTCTAGGGGTTGTTGCTCGCCTCCGGTAAAGGTCTTTCCGTGTCTCAACCTTTTGGACGGGTCAGCAGTAAAAAATAATGAAATATCATATATAGTTGGTCCACGACTAACATCTTCTGGATAACCAAAAGTCTGCGAGCTATCTATACTTATAGAAAAATAGTAGTATCGTGCACAGTTAATGTTACCTCCGCCACTTTCTTTTGGTGTATAGCTGGCAACATCGCCTAATGTAACGTCTCCGTAATTTGTTTCTTGACCATAGTTAGTCATTAATGCCATTGTGGCAGACGTGCCACAGTCTTCATTGGGGTTTTGCTGTCCGGCGCCATCAGATGTGTCGTGCATAGTCTTGTACTTTGCTTGCCAGCGGGCACCTACAGAATTATCTAGCCCGTTCATTAACCAAGAATTAGGAAAGACATCTGTATCTGTATCAATCAACCGTGAATATTTAGCCACCTGTGGTTGAGATTTTACTGGTGCATAATAATGCCTAGTAGATGCTAGTGGTGCTGTACATCCGCCCCCCATAAGATATAGTTTGCCCTGACTATAGGCCACAGCAGCTCCATATCTATCGCCCGTATAACGTACGTTGGTCTCGTACCATTCACCAACTCCTGTGGGATTATTACTAGTAGCTATTGTCGTGTTAGCACTAATCGGGGCTATAAGAGTGTTAGGCACACAAGTTGAAGTGGCTGATCGACCACCAATGATATACATATAGCCATTTGCGGCAAAAGCTTCACCTTGACTAATTGGACCGGGGGTACTGGTAGTATATGTCCACGAGCCAACTGAACCATCTAAAATAACGTAGCTAGTACCTGCAACAACTGTTTTACTGACACTTACTGTTATAGACGTACCCGAACTAAAAGCTGATATAGTGGCTATTGACCCGTCTGGGTATTGTAGAATGCTACCGACTTGAGCACTTGTAAACGTAGTGCCAGAACCTGTAACAGTGGTGCCAGACTGAGAAATTGTGCCTGTCTTATAGCCAAAAGAGGCAAACTGACCATCGTTCAGATAATTAGTGCCGTCATTACCCCCAAATGAATATATATTGTTAGCGTAGGCTGTGACTGCTGAGCCAAACCTAGCAACGTTAAAAGCTGTCCCGCTTGACCAACTATCGGCTACCATATTACCGCCGGAAGTAAGTCTTGGACTTATGTAAACGGTGGACGTAACCGCCGCTGAACCATCCAGTCCACCCACGACATAGATGCGACTATCCCATACGGCAACGCCAAACTTTGTTCTGGCTTGAGCCGCCTGACTATTTGTATCACCAATACCCCCACTTGCAGTTGACCAAGCTGCTGTTATATCACCACTACTAAATGTACCAACGTAATACACTGTAGACTGCTCATTAGTTGCTGTACTATCTTGCCCCCCCATATAATATAAATATCCCCCGACAGTAACTAATTTACCCCAAGTTCTAACTGCAGGCAGACCATTAGTAGCACTAGTCCACGTCCCGATAGATCCATCGTTTGCACTTATTGGAGCATACTGTACGTCTGTTATAGCCGTAGTACAGTCGGTAGCGCTGGTGCATCCTCCTGCCACATATATATAGCCGTTTAAAATTGTTGAGCTAGCTCCCCATCTATCTGTTGAAGCAGCGAAAGTGTCATCGCTGGCTGCGTTAAACGCAGACACCGCACCACTGTTATTATTATATACCTGGAAAGTTTGAATGGTATTTGTCCTAGATGTACAGTTCGACGGCGCAGCACCAGCAATACAACCTCCAATCACATATGCATAAGAGTTAGACACAGGCACAGTAAGACCCCAACGTTGATTAATAGTTACTGCAGACACACTAAAAGTACCCCAACTCCCGTCACTAACATTGATTTTAGCAAACTCAATATCAGCCAGCACGCCGGCAGTACCGTCATAACCACCAACAACATATAAATAGCCATTATACCCAAAGGCTGCTCCACGACGCCTACCAGTAACGGTTTTGTTACTGCCTTCCACCCATCCGCTTCCGACTGTAACGACGTTATTGCTATTATCAAACTTTGCATATCGAACAGTTGCAAGATCGTTTATACTTGGTGCCAAGCCACCAATTAAGTAAATGTAGTTTGCATAAACAGCTCCTGAATGTGCCCCCAACCCCGTACCGCTTGCACCTGGTATAGTACCAATCTGTAATTGACTGCCGGTTCCACAACCGCCCGGTACTCCTGTAGTGTTGAGGTTACATTTATAGACGGTTTGGGTTTGTGAAGTACAGGACACACTACCGGTTGAAGTACAACCACCAAATATATAGAGATTGCCTGGGTTTGTACCAGCCGAGGCTGGATTTGCTCGGGCGTAAGCAAACGTGTAAGAAACATCTGTCGCACCAATGGTTGTGGTATTCACACTGGACCAAGCGGCTATACTACCATCGTTATTCACCGTCGTGTAGTAGATATTTGTAATGCTCGGAAAGCCTCCAACCACATATATGCGACCATTAAATACAGCCGTTCCCGGCGCACCAAGTGCGGCTGGCAGTGAACTTGAACTAACACAGTAAGAATCGGTGTATGATCCGGTACAAGCGGCTGGCTTTTGCAAGCTACCGTCACTTCCAATGGCCTGATAAGTAACTCCTGCTGAAACAGTTGTGCAATCATCAATCGTACAGCCACCAAATATATAGAGATAGCCATTCATAATAACAGCGCCATTCAGCACGTTACCTATTGAAGCACTTGGCAAATTACAGCTATAAGGTGAGGCACCACTACACGGTGCTACTCCACTTGCCACTGAAGTAGCTACCGTGCTGGCATCACCATCTTGGTTTATTAACCCATAATCAACCGAGGCCCGAGCGAACGTGCACACCCCCGTACCGGTATCTTGCGTGTCGCAACCGCCTACTCTATACAGAGCATTTTGCCAGGCAATTAAACTGTAGCCCATTCGGCTATTGCTTAAGCCAATGATTGTGTTCCAGCTATCAATACTGCCATCAGCATTAATACTAGCTAACTGTACGTCTGTCGATACCGTTGTACAGTAGCCACTGCCATTGACTGCCGAGCAACCACCAGCTATATAAATGTAAGCTCCCCATATAGTTGTGAAGCTACCTCCCATAGTCGCGCGGGCCGTAGTAAAAGCAGATGTTAATTGCCAAGTGTTCATAGTTCCATCAGAGTTAAGTTTGCTATAGTAAACCGCACTTCTAAGATTTGCCGAGGAAGTACCTACTCCCTCAAAACCGCCGATGGCATATATTACGTCGTTATAAACTTGTACGCTATGCATCTGCTTTCCTGCCCC
>JAYUAP010000021.1:0-13598 GCA_043741255.1 Candidatus Saccharimonadota bacterium
ACGTTACTTGTTTAATAATTTCCAATGTTTCCATCTTGCGGATATCAATAGCTTTCATTATTCATTGACCTCCCTAACAATAAACTTGGTCTTTACAGACAGTTTGTGGCTAGCTAGACGCATCGCCTCACGGGCAATTTCCTCTGTTACTCCTTGCATTTCAAACAAAACCGTACCAGGGCGTACTTTAGCAACAAAAAACTCAGGTGAGCCTTTACCGCCACCCATCTTTAGGCCAAGTGGTTTGCGGGTCACGGGTGTATGTGGGAAAATTCTTATCCAGATTTTACCACCACGCTTAATGTAACGAGTCATAGCCTGACGAGCAGACTCAATCTGGCGAGAAGTTACTCGGTCAGAACCTACGGCTTGCAAGGCGTACTGTCCAAAAGCGATAGTGTTACCACTAGTGGCAGGACCTTTGATTCGGCCTTTTCGGACCCTTCGGTGCTTTAATTTATTAGGGACTAACATTTAGAATGTCTCCCCTTTGTATATCCACACTTTAACGCCTATAACTCCAGCAGGAGTTTTAGCACCAGCATGAGCATAGTCAATATCAGCACGAATTGTGTGCAACGGCACACTGCCTTGGACTTCTTTTTCAGTCCTGGACATTTCAGCACCGTTCAAACGGCCAGCAACTTGGATACGAACACCAAGAGCTCCGGCACGCATAGTAGCGGCAGCAGATTGTTTGATAGCCCGGCGGAAAGATATGCGACGTTCTAGTTGGTGAGCAATATTCTCGGCGACAAGCTTAGCGTAAAGTTCTGATTTTTTGACTTCTTCAATATTAATGCGGGCTTGCACACCGTAGATTTTTTCAATCCGGCTCTTTAGCTCTTGAGCACCGGCACCACCACGTCCAATCACAACACCAGCTTTGGCTGTAGATATTGTGACAGTTACGATGTTTGGCGAACGCTCGATATCAACTTTATTGATAGCTGCGCGTGAACCTAGGTCGTTTTTAATCATTCGACGCACTTCTAAATCTTGAGCTAGGTAAGTAGCGTAGTCTTTCTTGTTTGCGAACCATTTACTGCGCCAGTCTTTATTGACCTGAAGACGCATGCTAATTGGGTTAACTTTTTGTCCCATTACTTTGTCTCTTTCTTTTTAGCCGTGACTGGTTTAGGTGTCCGAATTTCTCCGCTAACAGAGATGAAAATGTGGCTAGTTTTACGCTGAAAAGGTAGTGCGCGTCCATGTGATGCAGGGCGGTATCGCTTTAGGCGTGGTCCGGGAGTTACTGTAATTGCGTCTATAACTAAACCTTCTGGTCGGTAGTTATGGTTGTTATCTGCATTGGCCCGGGCACTTTGGATAAGTTTACGCACAGGCACAGCAGCACGACGAGGTGTGTGCTCTAGGATAGTAAGAGCATCTGCAACCGAACGGCCACGAACTAAAGCAACGACTTCGCCAACTTTACGTGGGCTGATTTTGACACCTTTGGCTGATGCTTTAACTGACATTACTTCTGACCTTTCGCAAGCTTACCACCATGGCTTCTGAATTTACGGGTAGGAGAAAATTCACCTAGTTTGTGGCCAACCATGTTTTCGGTAATAAATACAGGAACATGAACTTTGCCATTATGTACAGCAATAGTCCGGCCAACAAATTCTGGGGGAATAGAGCTAGAACGAGCCCAAGTTTTGATAATGGTTCGGTCTTCATTACCTAATGCACTAACTTTTTTAGCTAGCTTAGGGTCTACAAATGGTCCTTTTTTTAGTGAACGACTCATATTTTATTTCCTCTTCGCCATGTGACGACTTTTAACAATAAATTTAGTACTAGATTTGCGACCACGAGTTTTATAACCAAGGGTTTTTTGTCCCCACGGTGTACGTGGGTCTTTACCGATACCGTGTCTACCGCCATCACCACCACCGTGCGGGTGATCGGCTGCATTCATAACAACTCCACGAACAGACGGTCGAATGCCTTTTCGGCGATTGCGTCCAGCTTTACCAATTTTGGCATTTTGGTGCTGTTCGTTACCGATAACTCCAATACTAGCCATACATTTGGCATTAATCATGCGGACTTCACCTGACGGCAATTTAACTTGGACATATTCATCTTCTTTGGCCATTAACTGAGCACTGGCACCGGCACCACGGACTAATTGAGCACCCTTACCAGGAATCATTTCAATGGCGTGAATGACACTACCTGTAGGAATATCCTTAAGGGCTAAGCGGTTACCGCTCTCTATAGGACTTTCGCTACCTGCCATTATTGTTTGGCCTTGTTTCATGCCAGCAGTTGCAATGATGTAATGCAGTTTATCGTCTTGGTCCTTTATACGAGCAATCCGGGCGCTACGACCTGGGTCATATTCAATGTGTTCTACCACAGCTTTAGTACCCTCGGGCAAGTTGAAGTTAACAATCCGGATGAAACGACGGGCGCCACCACCGCGGTGTCGTGTAGTAATGCGACCTTGGTTGTTACGTCCACTGTTTTGTTTGCGGATAACAATCAGACTTTTAGCTGGTTTGTTGGTAGTAATGCTATCAAAGTCCATGCTAGTCATATTGCGCCGGCCAGGAGTTGTTGGCTTGTACATTTTAATAGCCATTACTTGGTCTCCTTTTTAGCTTTTTTAGCTTTTTTTTCGGCTTTAGCCTCGGCAGCTTCAATTTTGGCGTTTTGTTCATCAAGTGCTGCAAATACTGGAATTGAATCACCGTCTTTAAGGGTTACATAGGCTTTTTTAACGTTGGTACGTAGACCAGATACATTAGAGCGTGAACGCTCACCAATCCTGATAGACCTAGCGTTTTTGCCCTTTAGTATACTAATCCTAACAACTTCAACCGTTACGTTGAATTGAGCTTGAACAGCTTTGGCGATTTGTAGTTTATTAACATGTTTAGGAACGTCAAAAACATATACACCGGTTTGTGATAGCGCATAAGTCTTTTCGCTTTGACGCGGCTTCAAAACCATAGTCTTATCCATTATTTCGACTCCTTAGGCGGTGAACTTGTCGACCCACCAAGCCAGTCAGAAACAATTTCTAGTGATTTCTTCGTTGCAATAATATTGTGGGAATTAAGGATATCAAAAACGTTTAGGTATTTAGCCTGGACAACCTTTAGGAAATCGATGTTACGGGTAACTTTTACGATTTCATCGGTTTTTTCTTCTACGACTAACAGTACGCTTCTGTTGGCACCAAGTTTATTAAGTAGGGCCACAGTTGACTTAGTTTTACCGTCCTTATTTTCGAATGTTTCTATAATGCTGACTTTTTTGGCTTCACTTGCAAGGGTTAGAGCCTGACGGATAGCTTGACGCTTGGCCTTGATATTAAGCTTTTTGGTGTAATTTTCATTACCAGTAGGACCAAATGTGATACCACCACCGCGCCAAAGCGGCACACGAGAGCTACCAAATCGTGCTCGACCAGTACCTTTTTGCTTCCATGGTTTTTTACCACCACCAGATACTAGTCCACGAGTTTTAGTAACAGCTAGGTTAACTCGACCATTAGATAGATATGCAACGTAAGCGTCTTTTAGAAGTTGATGGTTAGCAATTTCAATGCCAAAAACAGATTTGTCTAGATTCACGGCTGTAGTGGCTTTTGTACCAGATTTGGTAAATGTAGGAGTAGCCATTATTTAACTCCCTTTATAATAACGATGCTTTTTTTAGGGCCAGGCACGGCGCCGTATACACCAATCACATTAAGTTCTGTGTCTACTAAAGCAACCTTTAAATTCTTGACAGTGACTCTGGCGTGGCCCATTTGGCCGGCCATTTTCTTGCCTTTAAAGATTTTTTGAGGATACATAGAACCAATAGATCCTGGCTTACGAGTATTACCTTTACCGCCATGAGTTTTGCGTTGACGGTGGAAGTTATGACGCTTAATTGTTCCTGCCCAACCCTTACCTTTACTAGTGCTAACGACGTCTACAATATCGCCTTCACTAAAAAGATCGGCAGATAGTTCATCTCCGATCTTCATTTCTTCTGGTAAATTGTCGACGCGCATTTCACGCATAATTGACAGGTTCTTCTTAGCTGGCTTTAGGTGTCCGGCTTGTGGCTTGGCAACGCTTTTTACTTCTTTTGTACCAAGTTGTACCGCAAAATAACCGTCAGTCTCAGATGATTTTAGTTGAGTAACTACGTTATTTTCTACAGAAAGTAGAGTTACAGCACTAGCTACACCATCTGAATTAATGGTGGAAGTCATACCAACTTTGCGTGTAATTAATGCTTTCATAATTTTTGCGTTAGCAATAAAATAACTTGATGAAATGTGGTTTCTACCTCTGTTATTGGGTAGACCTACACTCACATCAAGTAGGACTCTTCGATATACCAGTACAGATTAGCACGAAAAGCTAACCTCTGTCAAGCTGTAGACTATTCTACAATAACAACTTGCTGTTTTGCTATATACAATCAGTCCCTTCTTCCGAAGAACCAAGCCTTCCCGCTCGCTCATGTTCTTTCAATAAACCCCAAATCCCTTCTTCCGACGAACAAGCAAGTCCTCTACTTTTTGTATCGGCGAAAACCAGAGACAAAAGGCTTATTATCTTATGAAAGCTAATGTCTAAAAACAACTCACTTTATATACGATCGTGCTAAAAGTGAGTTAAAGATTTTAAACACAAACTAATATTGCAAAGAATGGATGGCTCGATAGAACCAGCCAAACTGGTTCATCTCACCAGAAAACTTCCTAAAAGTCACAGTTGTTCCATGTTAGTTGACTGAGCCACTATTCTACAAAAGTAACTCGCTCTACTTACATAATTTTACGGACTTTAAGTTTCCGAATTCAATATAAGCATTAGATACAATATAATATTTACAATAATCGTTCCAAACAGCAAATGTATATACTTGGATTTTTTTGATATTGATTTTTGATTTTTGATTTTTTTCTGTAGCGAAATAGTAAAAATATTTGATACTGTAAAAATAATTGGTGCAAGAAAAAGCGCATAAGTTAAAACTAAACCGCCAGCCGATCCAGCACAGTCTCCTGGAAATAAAATGCATAGTAATTTCGATATAACAAAAAGTGGGCTAAAACACGCAGCCAAATATATAGACAAAAAAGCAATCTTTTCTATATATCTATTTATGTTTATTTGGTTTATTGATCTCATAGGTTTATGAATATGCCGATGGGGAGCCAGAAGGAGATGAACATTCCGACAAGAATTAGAGCCAGTTCGATTTTTCTATCTATCTGGAAGTGGTCATGCATTGCGTAAAGCACCGCAATTGCAGCACCCAATGGGAGTGGCAGAAGTGTACCGTCACTAAATTCTATCCTGAGCCAAAGACTACTGATTATTAGAAATAATACAAGTTTCAAGAAGTAAGTTCCGTCAGACTCATAAGTTTTAGTCCGAGACGAAGCTCGTTTTACAGATGATAGGCGTTTTTTTACTGGTTTTTTAGTTTTGGTTGCCATAATGTCTATATTTAAGCATATGCATTATAAAAAGAAAAACTCCCGGTTTCCTGGGAGTTTTTCACAAAATTGTGCTTATCGGCAAGGCTACATCTTAATTTCGGCGTCACAACCGGCAGGTAGACTTAGGTTCATAAGTGAATCAATAGTCTTTGGGGTAGGTTCTAGTACGTCGATAAGGCGTTTGTGAACACGCATTTCAAACTGTTCACGACCTTTTTTGTATACGTGGGGGCTCTTTACAACCGTAAATGTGCTACGACGTGTAGGTAGTGGTACTGGGCCAGCAATAGTTGCGCCAGTACGGATAGCAGTGTCGACAATTTGCTTAGCAGACTGGTCGATAACTTTGTGGTCATAGGCCTTTAGGCGGATGCGAATCCGTTGCTTACCATCAGGGGTTACCGCTGGATTAGCTTTAACTGCTGATTTTTTATTTGTTGTCTTTGGCTTTTGGTCTGCCATAGGGGTGTTGTTCCTCCTTGTCCTTCTTAGCCTTGGCATAGAAGAATCGTTAGTTGCTGTAACCTCTTTACTTGTTTCATTAACGAGTTTTAGTCAGCAATATTAATAACGTTGTAAATTATAACAGAATTAGCAATTTTGTAAAGTTACTTAGCTTGGTTACGTCTGCGTACGGTACCGTATGCCATCAAGCTTACAGTTGCAACTACGCCTATACCTAAAGCTGTAGCCCTAGCTTTGTTGAAACGATGCGGGGTTGTTAGGTCTAGTGGGTCTTCGGGGTCTCGCTCTGGCATTTGTATTACTGCTTCTATATTTGTAACGCCAAAATGTTCCTCCATACCGTCATAAACGACTTCTGTATCTATAACTTCCCCCAGTCCATCTATGCCACCCATTATAAAAGCTTCGGCTTGAAGCTTATCGAAATCATCAGGACTTATACTTGGTTTAGGTAATTTTTCTGACATAGTTTGCTCCTTTATTAGTTCCTTGGGATATCTCAACTTCCATAACATCTTGGCTAAGAACAACAACGCGTGCGTCGCCACTTTCGGGCATTAGCTGGTACTCTACACCTTTTTTAAAATCAGGAATTATTATAACTTCCTCCATATCTACCATCGTAGCTGATTCTTCGTAACTCATTGTCTTACCTCATATCACATTAACCTTATCTTATTAACTATAATACAATAAAATTGTTTTAAAATAAAAAACTCCTGCATTTCTACAGGAGTTTTCGAAAATTCTGGTTTTGTTGTGTGTCAGTTATAAAGATTATTTTATAATCTTAGTAACAACACCAGCACCAACAGTTCGGCCACCTTCACGGATAGCAAAACGCAGACCTTGTTCCATGGCAATCGGTGCAAGCAACTTAACTTTGAAAGTTATTGTGTCACCTGGCATAACCATTTCTTTGTCAGCTGGTAGTTCAACCTCACCAGTTACATCAGTTGTACGGAAATAAAACTGAGGCTTGTAACCTTTAAAGAAAGGAGTGTGTCGCCCACCTTCTTCTTTAGTAAGGATATAAACTTCACTATCAAACTCGGTGTGAGGAGTGATAGAACCTGGCTTGGCAATAACCTGACCACGTTCGATGTCGTCTCGCTCAACACCACGAAGCAAAATACCAGCGTTGTCGCCAGCTTGACCTTGGTCAAGGTTTTTCTTGAAAGCTTCAATACCTGTAACAACTGATTTTCTAGGGTCACGGATACCAATGATTTCAACTTCTTCGTTAAGTTTAACAATACCAGTTTCGATACGACCAGTAGCAACTGTTCCACGACCTTTGATAGAGAAAACGTCCTCGATAGGCATTAGGAATGGCTTGTCTAGCTCACGCTTTGGCTCTGGAATAAAATCGTCCATAGCCTTAACAAGTTCCATTATAGCGTCTTCATTGGCTGAGTCGCCTTCTAGGGCTTTAGTTGCAGAACCTTTGATAATAGGAGCGTCTTCGTCGTAGCCGTTCTTTGCTAGAAGTTCGCGAATGTCCATTTCTACAAGTTCTACTAGTTCTGGGTCGGCAAGGTCCATCTTGTTCATAAAAACAAGAATCTTTGGTACACCAACCTGACGAGCAAGCAAAACGTGCTCACGAGTTTGTGGCAAAGGACCGTCGTTAGCGCCAACAACCAAAATAGCACCGTCGATTTGAGCAGCACCAGTAATCATGTTTTTAACATAGTCGGCGTGACCAGGCATATCAACGTGAGCATAGTGACGCTTTTCAGACTCATACTCTTGGTGAGAAGTAGCAATGGTAATACCACGGGCTTTTTCTTCTGGTGCGTTGTCGATTTCGTCGTAATTCTTAGGTTGGTTTACTGGGCTTGGAAGTCTCTTCGCAAGCACATGGGTAATAGCAGCGGTTAGTGTAGTCTTACCGTGATCAACGTGACCCATAGTACCGACGTTCACATGAGGCTTACTGCGATCAAAATTATCAGCCATTGTTATTATCTCCTTTATTATTGACCTTGTTTAGTATGTGCTAAGCCACAAAAATAGCTAGGCAGCACACATGTTACTGAACTATGGTACCTAAACTAGGCGTATTTGTAAAGAGTTATTCGGGATTTTTTAGAACTGGTTTTTAGGACGATTATCAATAGAATCCGTATTTGTTTCTGCAACTTTATTAACTACCAGTGAAATTACGTGCCCAGCCATAAGTGCAATGCCAGCTAGTTTTTCACCAAAAGAAAGTATTTGTGGTTCTTCTGGTTTAAATTGTTCTTTTTCCATAAATATATTATACCATACTCCGTCAACTTTTAAAATAGCTTTGCTCTTAAAAACTCGAAGGCTTTTAACTTACTTTCCATTCTTAGCAACAATGGCTTCAGCTACGTTGGGTGGTACATCGGCATAGTGGTCTAGTTCCATGCTAGAACTGGCTCGTCCTTGGGTAGAGCTACGGAGTTCTGTTGTATAACCGAACAATTCGCCAAGTGGCACAAAAGCGGTAATTTGCTTGATGCCGTTTTGTAAATCATCCATAGATTCTATACGTCCACGCTTGGAGTTAAGGCTACCTATTACATCACCCATGAATTCTTCTGGAGTAACTGCAACAACCTTCATAACGGGTTCTAGCAGTACTGGACTGGCTTTCTTAACACCTTCTTGCAGTGCCATAGACCCGGCAATTTTGAAGGCCATTTCGTTAGAGTCAACATCATGGTAGCTACCGTCATAAAGTTCAGCTCTGATATCCACCACTGGGTAGCCAGCAATTACACCATTGTTCATCGCTTCTTTAATACCTTGTTCTACGGGCTTGATGTATTCACCAGGAACCGAGCCACCCTTGATAAGGTTAATGAATTCGAAGCCTTTACCGGCCTCGTTTTGTGACAAACGTAGCCAAACATGACCGTACTGACCACGTCCACCTGATTGCTTGATGAATTTACCTTCCACCTCTACGCCGTCTTTACGGATAGTTTCACGATAAGCAACCTGTGGTTGGCC
Source organism: Candidatus Saccharimonadota bacterium (assembly GCA_043741255.1). Lineage (GTDB taxonomy): Bacteria > Patescibacteriota > Saccharimonadia > Saccharimonadales > 2-12-FULL-41-12 > JALHOM01. The sequence goes on from JAYUAP010000021.1 coordinate 8,918, forward strand.
AATATTAGCTTCTACTGTAAATTCACGCTTCATTCTATCCACAAGGATTTCAAGGTGAAGCTCACCCATACCAGAAATAATTGTCTGCCCAGTTTCGTCATTTACTTGCACGCGGAAGGTTGGATCTTCTTCGGCTAGTCGTTGCAGAGCTATGCTCATTTTTTCTTGGTCAGACTTAGTTTTAGGCTCGATAGCGATAGACACTGGCGGCTCTGGAAAGACAATGCTCTCTAAAGTAATGGGTTTAGCTGGGTCACAAAGAGTGTGACCAGTGGTTGTGCCTTTTAGCCCAACGATGGCGGCAATATCACCAGCGACCACTTCATTAACATCTTCACGTTTGTCAGCTTGCATACGAACAATACGTCCAATTCGTTCTTTTTCACCGGTAGAACTGTTCAATACATAGCTACCGGCGGTTAATTTACCAGAATACACTCGGAAATAAGCTAACTTACCAACAAATGGGTCAGTTGTAATTTTAAAAGCTAGGCCGGCTAACGGCTCGTTTTCATCGGGTTTGCGCTCGACTTCGTCGCCAGTTTTAGCATGCGTACCCCATGTGCTACCACGGTCTAGCGGGCTTGGTAGGTATTCTACGGCGATGTCTAGAAGCTTTTCTACAATCACACCTCGGCCATCACCACCAGATACGATAAAAAATGCACCTGTTAATACTGCAGTTCTAATAGCATGTCGGACTTCGTCTTCGGTTAATCCGTCTTCACCGACTTCGAAGTATTTTTCTAGCATGGTTTCATCTTCTGAAACTGCATTTTCTATCAGTAAACTACGGTATTTTTTAACTTTGTCCATCATGTCTGCCGGGATTTCGCCTTCTACCACTTCTTTGTCGGTAAAATCTTTGTAGGTGTAAGCCTTCATAGATACTAGATCGACAATACCATTGACGCTTTGTTCAAAACCGATAGGTAAATGGATAGGAAAAGCGCGTTTAGTAAGGCGGGCATGAATGCTGTCTAGGGATTTATAAAAATCGCCACCGGTTTGGTTAATTTTGTTGATAAAACAGATACGAGGCACATTGTAACCATTAGCTTGACGCCAAACGGTTTCTGACTGTGACTCTACGCCCATTTTGCCGTCAAATACGGTAATAGCGCCGTCCAGTACACGAAGTGAGCGTTGGACCTCAACAGTGAAATCTATGTGACCTGGAGTGTCAATAATATTGATTTGGTGGTCTTTCCAGTGGCAAGTAACGGCGGCGGACACAATAGTAATACCACGCTCACGTTCTTGGTCCATCCAGTCGGTAGTCGTGCCACCTTCGTGCACAGCCCCAATTTTGTGCTTTAGACCTGTTCGGTACAATATTCCTTCGGTTGTAGTTGTCTTACCAGCATCAATATGGGCAATAATTCCAATATTTCGCATTTTTTCCAGCGGTGTTTTAGCCATTTATGTCCTCTTAAAAAATAATATTTAATCTTCAGCGTATAATTCTAACACAAATTACACTTTAATAACAGTGTAAAATGGCGTTAACTAAACTTAACCATTTACTAGACATAAATGCTTTTAGTATTTCTCAGCCAGCAAATGTGAATGTTTGCATATCAGAGTTGCCCATAACAAATTCTGAACGATCCATCCCAGCCGGAATTCTGGCTTTAATTCCGCGTGGCTCAGCAAAAGTTGCTCGAATGACAGGCGGTTTATCAAAAGGCTTTATTGGCTACATCAATGAATTTTTTGCTTCAGCATGCGACGGCAAAGCAAAAGCCAATGCCCCAATAGTTATCATCAAAACTCCAGCGCCAATTTCACTACTAATCATCGTTCATCGGATAGCTTTTCTAGCAAATTACTTTCAGGATTTTCATCTTTTGCTAACCCTTTTTAGGTTTTTTGTTTTTAGGCTTCTTTTTAGAAGAATTTTTTGAACTTTGAGTTTCTTGGCCCTTAATCCAAGTTGTACGAAAAGGCTCTGCATTAGCATACTCTGGCGTCGATTCTTCGATAACATCTTCTGGGATAAATATTACTTCTAGCCCACGACTCTCAGGAGTTTCATCTTCAACGTTTTCTTCCATAGAAGATATGCGCGGAGTTAATACACCTGTATAGACATCCCCTGCAGTATTAAACGTTGGACCCATAGGGCAGTTGCCGGTTTTTACGTCTTCTTCTGATATTTCACAATGCTTAGCTAAAAATTTTAAAATTTCTAGTTCTGGTCTCGGACCTTCCAAAACTCTAGCTTTTTGCTCTGTAGTATATTTGGGATTTGCAATTAGCGCCGATTCTGCAGCCAAAAAGCCTAGCCTAATTGGGCAAGTATCCCAGCATGCTGGTGGTTGTTCTAAGTCATAAACAGTCTCTGACATAAATTTAGCTCGTCTTTGCTTTAGAGTATTTTTTTAATGCATGAAGCGCCAAAATTCTGTCATTTGGGGCAAAATGGTGAACATGAGTAGTGGCAATTTCTGCTATATCAGAGGTGCTTAGTTCTTCAACGGCTTCTTCTACCTGTGTTCTTGGGCCAAATAAATAGTCTGGGAAGTCCTGAACAACCAAATAATAATCGATTGGTTGTTCAGGGAGTTCATTGCAGTGAGGATTAGAGCCCTCAAAGTGCTCGATTCCGAACCGTGCATCAATAATTGCTGTTTCAAATTGTCCAATGGGCCCAAGACTAGACATATGCATCCCTCTCCCACCTCGTATGTTTTTGTAACTATTTTAGATTATACACTAAAATAGATGTGCTTAATTTGGATTTATATATATTAACCGCTAAAGGTAAACGTCTCTGTAACTAACGAAGCCCCCCACCGACTTTAAGATTGTCATGTGAAGATGTGGGTGCGAGAAAACATTGATGCACGGAACGGAACGTACTCAAAGGTACGTTAAAGTGAGCATAGGAGATATTGACGAAGCAACATGCTCCATATGACGACCGCTAAGTGCGGGCGAAGTGGGCAAAGGCCCTATTAGCGTCAGCCATTTTGTGAACATCTTCACGTTTCTTTACAGCTGTACCAACGTTGTTATAGGCATCCATAAGTTCTAAAGCCAGACGGTCTTCCATGCTCATGCCTTTGCGCGAACGAGTTGCAGCCACAAACCACATTAGGGTTAAGTGGCTTTGACGTTGACCTTTTACCTCGAAAGGAATCTGGTAGTTAGCACCACCCACGCGACGAGAACGAGTCTCTACATATGGTTGGACGTTTTTCATTGCTTGGTCAAAAACATCTAGTGGATTCTGGACTTTTAGTTTGTCGGCGGCTTTTTGCATACCACCATATACTAATTTCTCAGCAATTTGCTTTTTGCCATTTAGCATTACACGGTTAATAAGACGCTGGACCATAACGCTGTTATACAGGCGGTCAGCGGGGATGTCGCGAACTAATGATTTGGTTACTTTCCTAGGCATGGTTATTTACTATCCTTTTTAGTACCATATTTGCTACGGCCTTGTTTGCGGTCATTTACGCCCTGAAGGTCCAAAGTGCCACGCACAATGTGATAACGTACACCCGGAAGGTCTTTTACACGTCCACCACGTATCATAACCACGGCGTGTTCTTGAAGGTTATGGCCTTCGCCACCGATGTATGCCCATACTTCGTAGCCGTTTTGTAAACGGACACGAGCAACCTTACGTAGAGCTGAGTTAGGCTTTTTTGGAGTCTTGGTCGTAACCTTGACACAAACACCTCGTTTAAATGGGGCGTTTTTTTCATAGTTTTTAGTTTTTAGGTTGTTTACCACACGGTGCAAAGCTGGTGATTTACTCTTTGTAGTCACCTTGACGCGTGGTTTACGCACTAATTGATTGATTGTTGGCATTAATACTCCTTTTAGATGAGTCTGTACCCTACTGCGTCACGGTAATTGCCATATGCCGGGCTCAGGATACTTAATTTGATAAACATACTGTAACAGATATGACCACATTTGGTCAAATTTTATCTGTCTCTTGAGTACTCTCGTTCTTCAGCTTGCTTCTCGGCTTTTTCTTCTGCCAGTTGTTCAGCAGAACGATAGCCAGTTCCTACAGGGATACGACGACCCAAAATTACGTTTTCTTTAAGACCGAACAAGTGGTCAACCTTACCAGAGGTTGCAGCAGCAATAAGTACACGAGTAGTGTCCTGGAAGCTGGCAGCACTAAGGAATGAGTCGGTGCTAAGTGAAGCTTTAGTAATACCAAGAAGTAGTTGGTTGACTATGGCTGGTTCTTTCTTTTCTGCCGTCAATTTTTCATTAGCCTTTACTACTGCAAGTTTACTTACAATGTCGCCTGTTACGAATTCACTGTCGCCAGCGTCTTCGATTTGAACACGACTGAACATCTGACGCACGATGATTTCAAGGTGCTTGTCAGCAATGTACTGACCCTGCGATGCAAAGATGCGCAAAATTTCATTCATGATGTAGCGTTGAGTGCTTTCTACACCTTGCAGGCGCATTAGGTCGTGAATGTTGATAGAACCATTAGTTAACCTCTGGCCAGGAACTACCATGTCACCATCTGCTACAGTAAGCATTTTATATGCAGGAATATCGTATTTGATAACGCTTTGACCAGCTGGTGTAATATTTATCAACTTCTTAGTTAAAGCTACTTTGCCTGAAACTGGAGCAATAAGTGGATGTTCACCGGCTTCGTCGGCCGCAACAACGTCTCCAACAGACACTTCTG
>JAYUAP010000022.1:0-2468 GCA_043741255.1 Candidatus Saccharimonadota bacterium
GTGACCGACCAGTTCAAGGATATTGTTTTAAGGATATTGTATTGATAATTCATGCAGGCTGCTCCCTGAAAAAGATATGCCGGGAAAATTTGTGCGACAGAGGAAAGCTGCCAGCGCACCCGGTAAAAAAGACAGTGTGAATAGTAAGCTTAGTTGGTGTGTTCGCGCCACTGTTTGTCACACTCATAACGGCTGGCGATTGACTGCGCGGCAGTAGCATTTGCTGTAGTGGGTGAGTCAAGCGTTGCTAGCACGAGCAATCTTACCTGAAGAAGAACGCAGTAGGATCATCTTCTAGGATTTTGGTCATTAAAAAAATTACAGCATTATCCCGGAATAAAATCCTGACGCAGAGGGGTTTGCATTATTTACTGGATCGGCATTGCAGTTCCAAGTATGAGAAGGTGACCGAGCCACCATTGCTCGTCGTGGTACACTATGCGGAGCTTGCCAATTTGACCGTGGGTGTATTAATTTTGAAATATAAAAACTATGAATTACGAAACGCTAAATTTGTACACTTGTAACCTTGCCTATTGGGAGAATGTTGTCACAGGTAGTTTTAATACAGCATTATTCAACTCTCCAGGGCTTATTAAATACATCCTTAAAAAGTCTGAAAATGAATCTGTCAGTTTTCCAAAGCTTTGACCGCTCCCTATCCAAATCACGGGACTCTCTTCAGTAGAAAATTTAGTCAGCTTAAATGCATATACGTGCGAAAAGCAAAGATATTCAGCAAAAACGAAATACGATTCAGCTTGGGGAAGTTTTTTTACTATGCCAGTAAGATCACGACTAGTACCGAAACATGTCAAAAAGTTCTATCACTTTTCTTATTTTCCCAAGGGGCCAGAATGAAATCATATCAGTATCACTTTCTCCATTTTCCAATCCATCAAAAGTAATAAAATACTGAGCTATATCCGCTGGAATCGCAACATTGTAATGCACTTCAAAATCTCTAAGCGAATTCATAGAAGCTGGTTGTCTAAAGTTTACACCAGATATTTCCCAGTAGTTTTTCAACCCAGTTATAATATCATTTATTTATTTGCCCCTCCTTAAGAATTATCAATATGCGATCATACTGTAGTTGCCAACCCTTTGCTACAGTGACACCTACACTTTCAGTTACACTATTAATGTTGTAACTGATTTTCTTATCTCGCAACTGACTTTAACTCTACAGGAAATAAGATTGAGTTGTTCGCACTACTAGGGTGATCTAAATACTTTTCTAGAAAGTCAGAAAATGAATCTGCAATCACGTAGAACGAAGTACCGCCACCAATCCAAAGAATCTGATTCTTTGCGGTAGAATCTTGAGATAGGTGTATCGCATAAACATGTGAAAAAATAAAATAATCAGCAAAAATGAAGTAAGAGTCGGCAACTGGTAAATGACGGATAACTTCTCGATAGTCGGGAATTCCACCATGTTCTGCTAGAATTTCTGGGACAGGTTTTATTTTTTTCAGTGACCAAAATGAAAACATCTCTCCATCAAATTCGTTTTCCTGCATTCCATTAAACTCTTGAAAATACTCACATAAATCTTGTGGTAAGATAACACCATTTTGTGATTCAAATAATACTATATCCTCAGAAGAGGCTGGAGGATTAGATTTAGTTCCTGTAGATGACCAATACGCCTTTAGTTTAATAAAAGATTGTTTAATCATAGTTCACCAAGATATTTTAGAATTGTTATGATCCGGTTCCATTGTACGTTTCCACCGTCTCGAAGACTTATATCTTTACCTTCAGCCAGCCTTCTAAGTGCAGCCTCCATGTAGACCTTCAAGTGCTGCGAGTTAACTCCTTCAGGTAATCTGCCGGTGTTGAAAAATTCCTCAATAAGCTTATTTTTTCCTTCGAGTAGCTTAAGTAGGTTTTGGGACGAAAGATGCGAATATGGCCTAACAGATCTAACAGTAATAAAGTAAGTTTCTGCACTTTCAAAAGCAGCACCAGTGGCAACTTCAATCGAGAAGATTGCGGCAGGAACTGTCAAGTTGAGGCCAGCAACTATGTAAATCAGGTTCTTTGTCGCCTGTGCGCGACCAGCTAATCCAGGGTCTTTTGCATTACCAAAAAATAGTCCATTTTGGAAATCACTCCAACTGTCATCGCTTCGTCTCGTGTATGTCCCAATCTGATGCCCATCCCCATAGTACCCCACGAAAAAGTTAGGAGGCGGGCAACAGGGCGAGAACTTGTTGCGAGCGTGGCAAGGTGCGGTGCGTGGCCTGGGTGAATAACCGCTGTAAACAATCAAGACCGCAGCGAAAAAGGCGCGGCGGGAACCGACCGGGTTGCTTCTTTTGCAAGGGCTGTTGCGCGTGGAGCCAAGCACCGACTTGATGACACCGGGCACAGGCGAGAGCCAGCAACGCGCAGAGGTTTTGCCCACGGTCTTCTGTTGTGCCGTGCGTGTCTGCGCGCTTAAAGCCGCGTGTTTTCAA
>JAYUAP010000023.1:0-2441 GCA_043741255.1 Candidatus Saccharimonadota bacterium
GAGGTTATTCAACAATATCACAACCTTTACATCAGCTTCTGACTGATTATAATAAGACTCGTCGTATATCCTGGACTCCAGAATCAACTGCTGCTTATCATGAAATGAAGCTAGCTATAAGCAAATGCACAACAATGCACTTTTTAAGCGATACCGCACCAATCACATTGCACACTGATGCTTCAGATTATGGTGTGGGTGGATACTTATTCCAAACTGTTGATGGTAAAGATCAACCAGTGGCTTTTGTCAGTAAATCTTTAAACAAGTCCCAACTCCGTTGGTCAGTAATACAAAAAGAAGCCTATGGAATATTCTACTCCTGTATGTACTTACAGTCTCTTCTACGTGATCGTCTCTTTACTATACGAACAGATCATAGAAATTTATTATTCATCACAGAAGCCTCAAATCCAATGATTGTACGATGGTACATGGCTTTGAGTGAATTCAGCTTTACATTGGAATTCATACCCGGTATAGATAATAATATCGCAGATTCTTTATCCCGCCTATGTCGCAACAATATGATAGACTCGCCAAAAGAATATTCAAAAGAATATATTTTATCGGCACTCTCAATTGAGTCTCACAAACCAAGTGCTCTTCAGTATTCAAAGATTGGTAAGCTGCACAACTCAAATGTTGGCCACTTTGGTCTTGAACGTACACTTAAACGTTTCAAGAATCTCAAAGATACTTGGGTATATCAGAGACAACATGTCAGATATTTCATTGATAACTGTCCTTGCTGTCAGAAAATGAATATGTTAAAAATTCCCATCCATGCTCATGGTTTTACAACATCGACATACACACCAATGGAATGTCTAAACATAGACTTCATCGGTCCTTTTCCCGATCAAGGTTATATCCTTGTTATTGTATGCACTTTTACTCGTTGGGTTGAATTATATCATACAATTGATGCTACAGCAATCTCTGCTGCAGAGTGTCTTCTCAAACACTTTGGTCGCTTTGGTGCACCACATCAACTTCGATCGGATAATGGTCCACACTTTATTGCTGACGTAATACATGAATTTCTAGCCCTCGTGGGTGTTAAGCATTGTTTAACTTTAGCTTATTCAAAAGAAGAAAATGCTATTGTTGAACGCTATAACAAAGAAATCAATCGCCATTTACGAGCTCTTACATTTGACAATTTATCTTTGAAAGATTATAAACTTTCGTTACCTTTCGTGCAAAGAATTCTAAATTCAAATCACAGCGATCGGCTAAAGATATCAGCATCTCAAATGCTTTTTGGTAATATGCTCAATCTTGATAAAGGACTTTTCCTTCCTAAATCAGAGCTACTCGCTTCACAAAAGCCACTATCATCATATATGAGCAATCTTTTATCCATCCAGGACAATTTATTAAAAGCTTCGGCTAAAGAATTGCTGAGAACTGATTTGCTTCATATGACAAACAAAGAACAAAACATCCATAAAGAATATTTACCAAACTCTTATGTTTTAGTTCACTATCGCACCGGTTTACCGCCAACTCGTTTGCACACGTTTTGGAGAGGTCCAATGAGAGTGATCAAAGGATTCGATTCCCGCTATACACTTCTAGACCTAATAACTGGCAAAGAAAAAGATTATCACGTGTCAGATATGAAGCCTTTTATCTTTGATTCTGCTTTAGTCGATCCTCTTGACATCGCTCGACGTGATCATATGGAATTTTTCGTAGAGAGAATTTTAGACCATCGAGGCAACATCAAAAGACGAAAAGAGATCGAATTCCAAGTCAGATGGCTTGGATATGATGTGTCGAATGATTCTTGGGAACCATATGCAAATTTGCGGGACTCTGAACATCTCCATGCCTATCTGCTCGACAAAAATTTGACTCAGTTGATACCTTCCAAATATCGCTAAGTTCATCAACCTCCTGAGCACAGTTTAGCATCCTTTGAGGATTTTCTTCAACTTTTACTCTCACTGATGTCAGTGATTGGTTTTAGGAAGTTTTTAGTCAGTAGAAGTCTGACATCGCTAAACTCATGTTCTACAGCTGCATTGTCAATGCTTCATTCAATACAACCTCGATGCTTCTTGGTGTAAAGATCATGGAACTGTTGTGGAATTCAATCTCCCATCTCATTTCATTTTTAATTCCGTATATTGGTGAATAATTCGTAATTTTCAGAGAGAAGGGGTAATGTAGCCTTACACCATACTAAACGTACATACATGTGTACGTGCATTACGCTTAGTACGTTATATGGCTTGCAGACCTTAGACCCTATTGAAGTACACTAACCGAAGGCCACGTATACAAGGATCTGTATCTTGCACACCAACTGAAACCACGAATACCTTTTGACATCTTAGTTAACCTTGTTTCACTTGGTTACCTAATCCTGTAACTAACTACAATTCTATTGACATTAATAGTATTTCTCTTTCTAAGGCACCAGCGCCTAC
>JAYUAP010000024.1:0-13332 GCA_043741255.1 Candidatus Saccharimonadota bacterium
TCCACCAAAAGAGACTTTTCTATAGACGAAAGGTCTTTTTTTAATTTTATACGTAAGCAATTTTATTTTTGCGTCAATAATTCTAATATATAACAATGAAATTTGAAGCTTTTGACGAAGACACACATCCTTACAGATATTTATTCACTGATGACGAAGCCGGCATAATGGTCGGAGCGTTTCAGCACCGAGTAAATGAATTTATTCAAACAAAGCAAAATCATAAAATTTCGCTACTTGACGCCGATGTTGCAAATTGGGATATTGACGAAAAACCTATGGCCCTACAGCTAGATACGCCAATATATTTAGGTAGAGTTCTGCTGGATTACACCTGGACAAAAGTAGAAGGCTTAGATTTTTTGGTAGCTAATTCCCCGTCGGTTAAACTCAGCGAGCTTTATGAGGACGGCGTGATACCAATTGATGCGTTGAAAGCGATTGAATTAGCCCATGGGATGAGCAAAGAATACGTTGCTCACAAATTAATAAAAGAGTTCCAAAATATAATGCCCTCGGACTTTGGAGCACCAATATAATACTTAACGTGTCTATTAAGCGTGTCCGGTTAAGTATTTATGGATATTGTTTAGAGTATCGTGTAAAATTTTTTGTTGTTTAGAGTTGAGGTCTTCAAAAATAGGGAAGTCATAATCACGAAGTGCTTTGGTGGCTTTAGTTATTACCTCTACACCACGACTGGTTGGAAAAACTAGGTTTTGTCTACCATCCTTACCGGTTTTTATTACTACCAGTTTTTTTCTAAAAAGTACGGTTATTTGCCTACTTACACTGGCTTCTGTTTGTGACAGTTGCTTAGCGATTTGTTTTTGCGGTATGCCAGAACGCTCTTCTAAGCAAAGCAAAACTTTATACTGAGAAAAGCCAATCCCAAATCTTTCTAGCAAAATCTGGTCAGACTCTGCAGTCAGCAGTTGCCCTATCTCATGAATCAAATAAGCATAGCTATTTTTATAACCCATTAGTTATCACTATAGCATAAATTACTAATGCTTAACGTGTTAAGTAATATATTTATTTGTCAATTTTATCCATTCATCTATAGATAAATCTTGAGGCCTGGCCATTGGATTTATACCGGAATTTTCTAGAAGCTTCCTACTGGCGTCTTTGTCTATATGCAGACCTGCTGATAATGAATTATGTAGGGTTTTTCGCTTATTACTAAATCCGGCTTTTAAAACCTGGCTAAGTAATTTTTGGTCGATGTTTTCATGAATCGGATTGTCAATTTTTTTCATTATTACTACTTGGGAATCTACTTTGGGCGCTGGCATAAATAACTTAGCTGGCACAACTGGTCCCAGGGTACATTCATAACTCATTTGTGCCCAAACACTCAGTAGCGACATCTTCCCTTGCCCGGCACAAACGCGCTGAGCCACTTCTTTTTGTATTAGCAATACAACCAAACTAGGTCTGTTTGAACTTTCGGTTAAAATTCTGATTAGATTGCTGGTCAAATAATACGGAATATTAGCTACGACCTTGTAGTCGGCCAATACGCTTGTGAAATCGAATTTCAATATATCTTGGTTGATAACTTTTAGGTTTTTTGACAGATTTTGGTCTGATAAATTTTTTGCCAGGGCGTCGTCAAACTCTACGGCCGTTACGTCGGCGCCTCTTTCAAGCAACCTTGACGTTAAAGTCCCCAAACCCGGACCAACTTCAACTACAAAATCTCCTGGCATAATTTCTGCTTGGTCACAAATTGCCTGTAATGTATCATCGTCATATAACCAATGCTGGCCCAAAGACTTTTTAGGTTTTACAATACTCATCTTCTAAATCCTACCACCATCTATTGACTGTCCAAAAGGCGTAAGCTTGGTTCCAGCTACCATAACGTCCAACTGCATACGAATTGAAATGTTGCAGTTGACACACTGGGTCGGTCTCCCAGTTAGGGCAAGCATTAATCAAACTAGTGGCATTACATTTTTGCCCCAGGCCAATACAGTTATTGGCGCTTCTGGCTGCCGGACGCCAACCTGATTCATGACCAATAATGTAATCAACCGACCCATACTGGTCAGACGCTATGCCTGCTTGAGCCATTAACGAAGTCTTTTCGGCTGCCACGCTAACATTTGGTGCTGTGATTTTTTTGCCCTTTACTACAATTTGTTTTACTGGATTTGCAACAATAATTTCCTGGAGAGCTTTTTTGCTACCGTTAGTTAAAATTTCATAGACAACAACCCTTTTGCCGTTAGACCCTGGTGTTCTGATTTGCTTACTACCTATAGCCAAGCCCGTATCAATTATAGTTTCTTCGCTAAACGGCAGAATTTCTTCTACCGTAGTAAGTTGTTTCCCGGGTTGAGTGATAAAAACAACTTCATTATCCTTTAGTTTTGTTTCTGGGGTTGGTAAAACAGACTTGTCATCAAAATTTATCCCCCGCTCTTTTGCTAAATCAGCCACAGTTTCTGCATGGGTGCGTATTTCATAGGTTGTACCAAATAAGTTCAGTTTGATTGGAGTTGCTCGGTTGATGCTAATTTGCATACCTATGACTCCCTGTTCCAGGCTTTTATCGGGCTCAACGACTTTAACAATATCTTCTGGATACAACTTATAACCAGCTTTTATGGCAACTATTTCCGGAATAGTGTCAGCCGTTTTAGTAATTGTTTTATTACCTTTTTCGTCTACTACGGTCACTTGCTTTGCTTTATATAGATTTACGCTAAATTCTTCACTGCTTATGGGGCTATCAACCGTCGGCTCTATCACATCACCTTCTTCGATACGTATGTTTGACCTGTCTAAAAATTCTTTTACAGTCTTAGCGCGTGTAACTACTGACTGATTGCTACCTTCACTATGAAATCTAACGATTTTGGTATCACCCGGCTGGACAACCTGTCCACCATACATAAAAAAGGCGATAATTGACCCGATAAATAAAACCCCTAAAGTTACCAAAGGCACCACAAACGGATGCCGGTCGTTGAATGAACGCTTTACTCTGGATATTTTGGATTCTTTTTCTAGCCTTTTTTTTGCAGTCATAAATAAAACCTGTCTGCTGTTTTTTGGTTTAAAATAACAAAAAATTTATTATTTTACACCTTAAACTACGTACATCCAAGTCACTGAATTATACCATTTTATAGCTAACACTATCAATTTACAGCTTTTTGAGTGGAGCGATAGACAAACTGAGTTTTTTGGCGCCAACACCCTTAAAATATACAGCCACCATATCACCATCAATCTCTACAACCGTGCCATCGCCAAAAACTTGATGCGATACTGTATCACCTTCTTCTAAATCCAGCACATATTGAGGTTCATTCGATGTCTTTTGTGGCGGACGTGCAAAAACGTTTTGGTCAAAGAATCCGCCTGAGTTGCTAGCATAATTCTGTTCGGACACACTGCTGTCAATTTCAGATAAAAACCGTGACGGTGGATTATGCTGAACACCACCGTAAAGCATTCTGGACACGCAATGAAGTAAATATAGCTCTTGCTTTGCCCGAGTCATGCCTACGTAACATAGTCGGCGTTCTTCCTCCATTTCTGAGAGGTCGTAAAGTGCACGGGAGTGTGGCAAAATAGTCTCTTCCATGCCGGGCATAAACACGACCGGGAATTCTAAGCCCTTAGCTGCGTGCAAGGTCATCAGTGTAACTGCCTGACCATTGGTATGGCTGTCATCAATACCGCCAACCAACGCAACTTCTTCCAAAAAAGATTCCAGCCCGTTTTCTTGATATTCCTGGGCGACTGTTAACAGTTCACGGACGTTTTCTTGGCGAGCTTCACCCTGAGGCGTGTGGTCATCGAGGTAATCCATATAGTCTGTGCGTCTAATTAACGAATCTAGGATAGTCGCTGGAGGGCTAGAATCTATGTATTCGCGCATATCGTTAATTATTCTGGCAAAATCATTGATTGCCCCACGAGCTTTGGGCGTTAGTTGACTACATTCAGATACTTGGTTTAGTGAAGTTTGCAAAGTCAGTTTTTCACGGTATGCCCAGTCTAGAAAAACTTGGATAGATTTAGCACCAATACCTCTGGTAGGTACATTAATAATCCGCTCAAAACTAACTTGGTCTTCTGGCTGAAATAGTAAACGTACATAAGCCAAAATGTCTTTAATTTCCTTGCGGTCATAAAAACGTTGTCCACCAACGATACGATAAGGCGTACCGTAACGCAAACATGATTCTTCTAATGAACGACTTTGGGCGTTAGTCCGATACAATATGGCAAAATCATTTAGTTCACGATGTTCACTGTCCATTTTCATGCGAATTTGGCGGATAATTGCTTCGCCCTCGGCTCGCTCATTACCGAGTTGCATTATCTGAACCGGCGGACCATCGCCAGAGTCGGTCCACAGTTTTTTATCAGAACGTTTGTTGTTCTTGGTTATCACGCCATGAGCAGCGTTCAAGATATTTTTGGTGCTACGATAATTTTGTTCAAGTTTTATCACCGTGGCATTTTTATAGTCTGATTCAAATTTTAGAATGTTCCTAAAATCAGCGCCACGCCAAGAATAAATGCTTTGCCAGTCATCGCCAACTACAGCGATGTTTTGGTCTTTGTTAACTAAAAATTTGATTAGTTTATACTGAGCTGTATTGGTGTCCTGATACTCATCAATCAAAATATATTTGAACTGATTTTGCCACTTAAGCCTAACTTCTTCGTTGGTCTCAAAAAGTCTGACGGTTTTTAAAATCAAATCGTCAAAATCGAGTGCACCAGCATTTTTAAGAATGCTTTCATAAATTGGGTAGACACTAGAAACAACTTTGACCAGTGGATTATTGCCGATTTCACCGTACTCACTGGGTTTTATCATTTCATTTTTTGCACTGCTAATCAGACTAGCGATTTGGCGCGGAGGATATTGTTTTTCGTCTATCATTAACTGCTTTACAGCTTGTTTGAGTGCCGACAATCTGTCTCCTTCATCAAAAATTACAAAGTTGGACGGCACATTTACGTGTTGACCGTCTTGTCTTAGTAAGCGAACGCAAATGCCATGAAATGTACCCATGTAAGGCAAGAAGAACTTATCACTAGAATCTCGACCAAGCAAAACTCCTAGACGTTCTCGCATTTCTTTAGCCGCTTTATTAGTAAAAGTCACTGCCAAAATTTCATACGGTGTGGCCAACCGTTGATTTAAAATATACGCAATTCGGTGCGTCAAAGTTTTGGTCTTGCCACTACCGGCACCGGCCTGAATAAGCAATGGCCCTTCGGTAGTTTCTACCGCCCGTTGTTGTTCGGGATTTAAGCCCGCGAGTAAATTTATCACTTACCAATTTTAGCAAAAATAGTTAGTTTTAACTGTTGTTGTTTCAGAGTTCTTTTATTGATTTAATGATTTCTAAAAATTCTTTGTACGACGTAGAGGCTTTGAACGCATCTTTAGTAGTAGTAATCCCAGAATCTTGAGCTTGCTTAACCGCTGAAGCTTCTTTTATACCGTTTTTTTCTAGGAACGCAGTACTTAGGACGTATTCTGCATAAACAACATAGGTGTTTTGTTTGGTTGGAAATTGTACTTGGTCATTTGCTTTAAAAATCTTGCTAAACGGTGTACAAACTTCTGGGCTAAGTGACAGCAGGGAAACATTGGGGCTTTGATTTGATTCATCGCTAAATAGTAACTTTAAGTTTGTATTAGCAATAATAATATCTTCACTAACGCAAGTGGTGAGAGAAGCTAGGTCTGAGGCATATTCTTTTGCATTTTTGGTATTTTCTACAAAAATTTTAGCTCTCATAAAAACCTCGGCCTTAGTAGGGGCTTCATTGGCCACAGCAGAATCAATCTGCTCCGCCGGGCTAGTAAGTGTAATTACATCAACGGTTGGGTGGTCTAAATCTTTGGCAACATCAACTTTCCAGGTTTTTGGATATGAGAAGGTAGTTTTTATCGTGGCATTAGTAAAAGCCAGTAGCTGGGGTACAGTAATTTCATCGTTTTTTGTGCCACCAGAATTTTGGATTGTTGCTGTTGGATTATTAGATGTCTTTGCAGTATCGTTTAACCATAAACCCTTTCCTGGGCCAACTCCAAAGTACCAGCCGACACCAGTCAAGATTAAAATAACAAAAAATACCACAAACAAACGGATTTTTCTTTTGTTAGGCGTTGGTCGGATTTTGACATTGAATTGCCTTGAGTCAATAAGACTATTTATTTCGTTGTCGATTACCTGTTGTTTTTCGGCATCTTCACTTCGTTCTTTTTTGGTATTTATGGTGTCAACAATGGCATCTACGGCAGCAGATGAGGTATCACTTGATTGGTTAGTCTGGTCTTCAGCGTCAGATTCAGCCGTAGGTTCTGGCTCTTGCGCCGTTTCTTCGGTTACGCTAACATCTTCTGTCTCAGCCACTTTTTCATTTAGCGTGGAGTCGCTAAGAGGTTCTATCATTAGTTCATGTTTTGGTTTCTCTGCTGGTGTTTCTGGGTCGGTCAAATCACTAACTGGAAGTTCGGCCGGTGATACCATGGGGTCTTTGATGATATTGGTGTGACCAACAATCACTGGTTTTGAGGTAGCAGACGCAAGAGTTTCTTCTGGTCGCTTTACGTCAAAAACTTTGGCAGCCACAGGTTTTTTTGGTACAGCTGGTTTGTCTGATTTTTTCTCGGCCATTAGTAATTACCTTTAGAACGATTTAGCCTATAAGCAGACTCTACAATACCGGCAAATTTGTGATAATTTAGGCTAGCGCCACCAACCAAAAGGCCGTCACAACCATCAAGACCCAGATAACTAGCGCAGTTGTGGTCATCAACGCTACCACCGTAAAGTAATTTGACTCTTTTGCCTGCAGATTCGCCGTATAATTCTGTAATTTGGGACCTAATGTAGTTCATTATCATTTCGATTTTTTCTGAGTCGGCGGTTTCTCCACCAAATGTAGAGATAGCCCAGACAGGTTCATAAGCTATAACTACTTTGTTGAGGTCCTCTGATGTCACGTTGCTTAGGGCCGTTATCAATTGGTCATGGATAACTTGGTGGGTTTGGCTATCGGCCCGCTCAGTGGAAGTTTCACCAATGCAAAGGATTGGTGAAATATCATTACGGATACAGGCAGCTAGTTTATCTCTAACAATTTCATTGGATTCACCAAAATATATGCGACGCTCTGAGTGACCAACAATTGCGTAGTGGACTAAATCTCGAATCATAGAGAATGAAACTTCACCGGTGAAGCCACCTTCATCCTTAAAATATGCATTTTGAGCAGCCAGCCTAAAGCGCCGGCGGTCTATTTCTTGACTGAGAGGCTGTAGCGAAAGCATGCTCGGTGCCAAAACTACCTCTATATCACGGTGACCACCTATATGTTTATGTAGGTTCGCAGACAAAGAGCTAGATTGAGCGACACTCATGTGCATTTTCCAGTTGGCTACAATAAGTGTTCTTCTAGTAATCATGATGATGCTCCCTGTCCATTAAGGCATCGACACCTGGCAAACTTTTACCACTCATCAGCTCCATGCTGGCGCCACCGCCCGTAGACACATGGTCAAACATATCAACGAATTTACGGTCTTCTATATAACCAACTGTGTCACCGCCACCAACCAAAGTGTAGGGTTTGTGACCAAACTGCCCCAACATTGCCTCTACAACCAGCTCTGTGCCATGCGAAAACGGTCCGACTTTGTGTTGAACACCGTCAACTTCTGTAACACCCATAGCTCCATTCCAAATAACAGTGTTAGCCAGTTGCATGCTACCAGCTATAAAGGCACCAGAAAACGGTCCAATATCCAAAATTTTCTCGTTGTGGCCTACGGTGCTTGCAGAGTGAGGTGGACGTTTCGGGTAACTCTCTATATCAGCGATAGAATGAGTGCCCCAATCAACCAGCCGAGTCTTTGTGCCAGCCTTAATGTCCTCTGACACTACACCGTCCTGAGGTAAATAAAATACAAAATTACCATTTTTGGCCTTTTCTTTGGCTTTATCAATAATCTCTCGTGCTAGTGGCACATCGTCTTTATCGGCTAAGCTTTTGCCTGTATCGTAGCCGTTGGCCAGCAAAAAGGTGTTAGCCATGGCACCGCCTACAGCTACAACGTCGGCGATGTCTATAAACCTACGTAACATCTCTATTTTGTCGCTAATTTTGGCACCACCAATTATTGCCATCAGTGGTCTGGCTGGGTTTTCCATGGCTGAATTTATGGTGCTTACTTCGTTTTCTATCAGTAGTCCCGCAACACTTGGCAAATAGTGCGTAATGGCGTCAGTGCTAGCATGGGCTCTGTGTACCACCCCAAAACCGTCTTGGACAAATATCTCGGCGCCTTCGGCTAGCCTTTTGGCGAATTCTTCGTCGTTGGCTTCTTCTTCTTTATAAAACCTCAGGTTTTCTAGTAGTAAAATTTGTCTGTGTTCAAGCTTGGCGATTTTTTGTTTGGCTTCATCGCTGACGCAGTCGGTTACAAAATCAACATGCTTGCCTAGTAACTCGTCTAGTCTTTTGGCAACCACCGCCAGTGAGCATGATTTATCTTCTGGTCCGGTTGGCCGGCCAAGGTGTGAACAAAGCACGACTTTGCAATGATTATCCAGTAAATATTGGATGGTTGGTAATGATTTTTGAATCCGGTAATCATCACTAATCAGTCCATGAATTAACGGCACGTTGTAATCTACTCGCACCAGAACTGTTTTGCCTGCGAGGTCTATGTCCCGAATTGTTTTTTTGTTAAACACTAATTGACCCACCCTGATTGTTATCCTGGCTAAATTTTACCATAAACAGTTTATAAAACCCGCACTTTTATTGTGTCGGTTGTTCCTATAACACCTGGATACTTGCCAGAAGCCGTGATTATTACGTCGCCAGTGGCCAAAACCTTGTTTTTTTGCATCCAGTTGGTCAATTTTGTTGCCATAAATTTGTCGTCGGGTCGGACGTAAGCACGGACTCCGTATACCAGCGACATTTGTCTGGCAACTTGCTCATTAGAAGTAACAGCAATTATTGGCACGTCAGGTCGACAAGCCGAAATATGTAGAGCTGTGGCGCCAGATTTAGTCTCGGCCACTATAGTTGTGGCTTTCATCTTTTCGGCTAGGTCTATAACTGAGCTAGCAATTGCCCGAGATTTAGATTTTTCTGGCTCCATGTCTATCAGCGTTGGTCTGTGCAAGGCATGTGATTGAGTATAATCAACTACTCGGTTCATGACTTTGACAGCTTCTATCGGATACTTACCGCTGGCGGTTTCATCACTCAGCATAATGGCATCGGCTCCTAGCAGTACTGCTGTAGCTACATCTGACACTTCAGCGCGCGTTGGTTCTGGTTCTTCGCTCATGCTGGCTAACATTTGGGTTGCTACCATGCTGGGTTTAGCATATTTCATGCCCAGCTCAATTATTTGGCGCTGGATTATTGGTACCGATTCTGGCGAAGTTTCTATTGCTAAATCACCGCGAGCAACCATGATTGCATCAGCAACTACGGCAATTTTTTCTAGGTTTTGGACTGCTAGTTTTGTCTCGATTTTAGCAATAACTTTGGCTTCAGAACCGAGGTTTTTTAGCATGCGTTTTAGCTTTTTAATATCGTCAGCGGATTGAACAAAACTTAGGGCCACATAATCGATTCCGGCTGTACTGCCATAGGCAATGTCATTTTTGTCTTTCTTGGTGATGATATCGCCATCAAAATCAGTATCTGGCACATTTATGCCTTTGCGTTTTATTAAAATACCGGCGTTTTCGGCCCGGACATGGACTTTTCCGTCTGTAACTGACGACACGATAGTTTTTAATTTGCCGTCGTATATATACAAAGCTTCGCCACGTTTGACCTTTTTACTCAAATCATACTGAGTGGGGATAACTCCGGTATTTTCATAATCAGCTTTGTAGCCAAAAACTAACGCTTGACCCTTGGATACGTTGATTATGCCCTCAAAATCACCTAGGCGTATCTTTGGACCTTGCAAGTCTTGCATGATAGCTATCGGCCGTTTTAAAGCGTTTTCGGCCTTGCGTACCCAGGCAATTTGCTTATCACGTTCTTCATGAGTACCATGGCTAAAATTCAGTCGTATGCCATTGGCACCAGCCTCTATCATGGCTAGCACGTCTTCATAACTGTTAGTTGACGGACCAATGGTGGCAACAATACGTGTCCGTTTAAACGTTTTCAAAGATAATCTAGGATTTTTGCCCACAACCATAACTGTTATGTAGTGTAACTAATACCTCCTTATACATGCAAGTAGAATATCCGCAGGTTTAGAATAACTTTACAAAGCTTTCAAAAACATTGTAGAATTAAGTATAGCTGTATTCTCTTAACCCTGAAGGGTTAAAGCAAATGCAAAACATTCCCTCCTTGGCCAAGAGGATAGCTTAACAAAAAGGTTAGCTACATGCACGAGAAATTTGAGGGATATTACCCCACAACACGAGTTCCATTGGAATTCACAATTGGCGAAGAAGAGCAAGATTTTACTTTGACGCCCGAAAACTGCAGAATTGTCCAATATTGGGATGAGCCAGAAACCGTAAAAATTTTCAGGGAGATAGAAAATACCAACCCTGTTCAATACCACAACATCACCCATCCTGAAACTGGCGAATTGTTAATGAGCCCAGAGTTTTATGAAAAACACGGCTGGAACCCAGATATTGTCACAACAACTAAAAACCGGCCGTCTGGTTTACCCAGATTTACTTATTTTTCTGAAGGCAAATCCTACTCCATTCACCCTAGCAAGTGTAATATTATTCAGTATCATGAATTTCCGATGCTTGACCACATTTTGGTCGCCTACAAAGCCCCTAAGCTAACACCAGGGATGTTACCAAGTGATGAGATTGAGCAACAATACGCTCAGCTTTTCAGGCCCGATTTGGTTGAAATCCTTCAGAGTGAAAGATTTAATCAGCAATACGGCTGGCGTCCTGACCTGTATGTTCACAACCGGCTAGACCAAAAGACTTTTGACGCATTTGATAAAAAAGCTGTCGCCAATTTAGAAATAGGCCTCAACCAAATAGTTACAAAAGCAGAATTAAGTAGTGACATAGTGGTCAGAAAATTAGGCGAGGAAGCGGTTCTTTCGTCAAGATATCCTTCCCAGCCTGAATACGAAGACGAGTAGTATGGTGACCCTTGAACCTTCGCTTTTTAACCCAATAGTGGCGGAGATCGTTCGTTGGAACGACGTTATCCGTAATGTTAGCCCAAAGGCTAATCTATTACAGGTCGGCTAGTATCTATACTATACACCCCTGAGTAGAGTAGAACCATTGGATACTAGGTAATTCCTAGGCAGACTATTACTCTTCATGTTGCGTGCCAGCATTGATGCTATCTACATATCCTTGGATTTTATCTATATCTTCAATGCCAACTAAGATGTTAGGGATTTGTGATTCATGGCGGTAGCCTTTAGTCCATCTTGCGTGCTCTGCAACACGACCATCATCATAGAGCCTGAATCCATAGTATTCCGTATGCTTTAGCGGATCATAAACTACATCTTTTTCTGGTGTGTAATCTGGCGTATCGACAGTAACCGTTACTAATCTGGCTAACCTCTCAGAAAGATGTCCGTTATATTCATCGGGGTTAGGTGGCGCATAGTAAGCCCCGTTACTAGGAATAGCTTTAGCACCAACCTCTATCGTTATCTTTTTACCGTCTTGGTCGGTGGTAAATGTATCACGCGAGTAGCGAAGGGCATGTTTACCGCTTGCTTCCCAACGGCTGTGTGACCATTCATTGTTATTTGGTTGTCCGTCCTCGTCAACAGAGCCTAAAAGACCTTCAAGAGATGTTAACAATGCGCGTGAGCCTACAACCTCGGCGCCACGCCTAGTGTCATAATCAAAGACTTTTCGGTCTGCATCAAACAACTTTCGGCGATACTCAGCTTCTACTCTTGTCTTTTCTGCCAACGAAAATTTCTCAGTTAACGTAGCATCACCATTCTCAACCTTTTTGCGCAAACCTTCTAGCTCGTCTATGCGTTCATACATTTCCTCATCGCGAGCATCGAGCTCATCTAGTTCTGCGTCTCTGTCGTAATGAGCGTATTCCCATGCCTCGGCATTATAATCTTCACGATCCATACCACCTGCCTCTGGGTGTGGAGCAGGACCTGGATGTGTTGGCTTATATCCCCGCGTAAATGTGATACTTCGGTCATTTCTCTCACGCTGCTTTTGTACGTCTGTAATCTGATTATCAATACCATGAACTGCCAACTCTGAATCTGGCTTTGCCATTTCATCGTTCAAATCTTGTACTAGCTCTTCTGTTGTTCGTGGACGATTTGGATCTGGCTGAGCAGATAGTGCAACTTCACCTAATTGGTTATCTCCCTCATGAGAGGTAACTTCAATATGGGTTGCATCACCCTCTTGCTGAAATTGCTCATCTTGACCCTCTTGAGGTGGTCGTACCTGATTAGGGTCTAGTGGAAAATCTTCACCCATAATAATTTACTCCTGTTATTTTCGTATTTTGGTATTCGTGCTTTACCGTTAAAATACACTGCTTGTGTTTGTGTGTCAAATTTGAGTCTAAGCAGCTAGGAGAATCGAACTTTGTAACAGATGAGAAAAAGCACCCGACTCCAAAACTTGAAATCTAGGTGCTAATTCTAATCTGTAATTCTACTTTGGTGACCCTACCACTGTCGCTTTATAGGGCCGTAGTAGGCGAAATCGTGCGTTGGAACGAATACCTGAATCACAAATTAATCATTGCTTAACCGTCCAAGTACTATTAACAATATACAAACTGATTGGGGACATCTTGTTCACGCAGTTTAGAATTTTTGCCTTTTTATGATATATATGACAAAATATATTAATGAAACGTATTTAACAATTTACAAGAGGCCTGTAATGACTGAATTTCTTGAAAACATGAAAACTATGTGTGAGCAGGTGTTGAGAGATAGTGCGTTAGAGAATGGAGCCATGATTGCTGCTAACGGTATATTTTTGCCTCCGACTGCTGCTCCATACCATTTCGTGTGGGGGCGTGACGCAGCCAAGCATTTGTTAGCAGCACATTCTTTGCGAATGGAAGATGCGCCTGGTATCCGAAAACGATTTTTAGAATGGACTGTCAGGTGTGTGCCCGGAGATGATAACAGCCGGCTTTTCATTAAGCGCAACCATTTGAATGGCCCGAATGATTTCCTATATAACGATGACCACGGATTCCAGCCTGACAACAATGGCGCTTTATTATCTGCAATTGATACAACGAGGACGAATCCAGATGACCCACTGGGTGACAAAACCATGCGTCTTCTCG
>JAYUAP010000025.1:0-2404 GCA_043741255.1 Candidatus Saccharimonadota bacterium
CATCGATTTTGCCCAAACGGCTTAAGCCCGCTGCTGCCAGCATTAAAGCGTCATAATCTTTTTGTTGCAGTTTACACAGCCTAGTATCTACGTTACCCCGGACACTTTTTATGATCAAATCCGGTCGACGATGTAATAGTTCGGCTTTACGGCGAATGCTGTCAGTCCCTACAATAGCGCCCTTGGGAAGTTGATCTAGTCCTACATTAGATCTGCTTATAAGAACATCGCGAGCATCTTCCCGCTTTAATACAGCTGTCGTTGCTAAGCCTTTTGGAGTTTCCGGTGGTAAATCTTTAAGGCTGTGCACCGCTAAGTCAATTTCTCCTGATAGTAAAGCTTCTTCAAGCTCTTCTGTAAACCAGGCTTTACCAATTGTATCGAGGGGGATGGGTGAAAGGTTCTTGTCGCCTTTGGTAGTGATAATTTTGGTTGTAATTTGTAACGCTGGGTAGTTGGCTTCAAGCGCTTCGATAACCAGCTCAGTTTGTTTAAGCGCAAGTGCACTACCTCTTGTACCAATCGTTAAACTTTTTATCTCTGACATTATTAAATATTAGCACGACAGAGGTAATTTCTGTCAGGTCGTTAATATTAAGGTAGGGCCATGAGTCTGAATTCGTACTGGTGCATCTGGCTGAGCATATAGGTCTAGTGCCGTTTCTCTTTCGTGTACGAACTTTTAAAGATCTTTATATGTTTTCTCGTTCCTACGATCTATTTTTAAAATCAGGAATTCCTTCGCATTTTTTCGATAGATGATACGTATTCTTCCTTTTTTCGCTCTGAACAAATCAGTATGACCTTTGAGCTGATTAATATTTAGGCCTAAAGTATCATCTAACTTTATTCTTAAAATCAGTAATTTAACTAATTCTTTCTCTTTAAATGATAGTTTTGAGAGAATCTTTTGTATCTTATCGGCCATACTCTATTTATTACTTCAGTTCTTTTAAGACATCCTCTGCAGGTATACCGTCACTGCTTATACTAGTGAAGTCAGCAATTGTTACCCAAGAACCTTCGTCGCTAATAGGGCTAATTTGAAAAATAGGCTTTGAGCGCTTTACGACGGTGAAACTATTACCTTTTGATATAGCATCAATATATTTAGGAAATTGCTCTCGTAACTCTTTTAAGCTGATTGTGTTAATTATTATTCTACTCATACCTTAAGTTTAACTAAAGATTAACTTGGAGTCAAGTGGTTTGTATTAAATAAGAATAAACTCCAGGTTAGCTTTGGCTGGGTCTGTGAGCCTAAAATCTTTGGATACCGTTGCCCAACCTTCCTTGCAATAAGCTGGTTTTTGTAGCCGGGCAAATGACTCAATGATTACTTAAGACATTAGCCTGACTACAACTTTACGGACAACCAGGCACTATAATTATATCAAAAATAACATGAATACTTATTTGACTTAAGTTCGAATCTGTCGTGGCTGGGGGTCTGGGTCTAGAACTTTATCTAAATTAGCGACTATTAAGGCTAGATTAATGACATCGCCGTCGTATGCGATGTAATTGGGTTGCCATTCCGGTTTGAACTTACCTTTAAATTGTTCTAATCCCGAGTACGAGAATCTACTTTCTGCTAATCGTCGGGCTATACTGGCTATCCTAGAATCAACTTTTGCCAGTGGCACGAATCCAAGATCAAACCGCTTGAACTTAGCTTCGGTTTGTAACTTCGCCAAGACGTGCGCGATAAGTGCTGGCATTGCGCCATCTGCGTCCGGCATAAATCGGATCAGGTCTACCGTTGCCTGATTATTCGATGCATACGTCGGAAGCTGGTTGGTAAAGGCCACCAACCCGCCGTGGTCATTGTACAGCGCATGTATATGGCATTTCTGCATATAGTCATCGTCGTAGTAACCTAAAGCAAACGATTGTTCCTGGTGGTGCGCTCGTTTCAGCCACATCTCGGACACTGATGCTAGATCGTTGAGCAATTTCTGGTTGTGTGGAGGCATGTGCGAGCGGTACGTATAGCCGAGTTTTATTGATTTATTGATGCGCCACCGCCACCACTTATTCGAAACGGTCTGTTCGTGAAACTGCTTTATGTCAATCACCCCACTCGAGCCAATCTTGACCAAACGCAGCCGTTGACGGTATATGTTCTGTGTCATATCTGTCACCATCAGAAAACACACCGAAAGTCCTTGCTGATGGCAGTAATCAAGAAATGAATCTAATAAGGCTTGACGCTGAGCGTGCGTGGAAGCGATTGGGTCGGCCAATGCAAAGGCAATCCCGCCAGCTACTTTATAGGCAATGAAGCCAGATCGTTTGGTGTTGAAATAGTACTGTTTATCATCTGGCCACAGCTTAAAATAGTCCTCGCTAGACTGGCTGTGGGCCTTAAGTAGTCGTTCGATTTCCGACTTCTCAGCTAGAT
>JAYUAP010000026.1:0-2383 GCA_043741255.1 Candidatus Saccharimonadota bacterium
GAAAATAGGCCTAAAATTTTTCGAACCTAAAAACAGTGGTGATAAAAATATAGAGCTTGGCAATTACAATAGGCTCTATCTGGTATTTCGATATGGTGATCTCACGGGGAATCGAACCCCGATTGCCAGGATGAAAACCTGGTGTCCTAACCGTTAGACGATGAGACCATGTATGTAATACTAGTTGTTAATGTCTGTGAACTTCATTATATCTGAAGTAGTTAGGACAGCCTTGGTGTCCTTAGACACCCGTCAATTTCTTTGAAATTGCGGTCGGCCCCACCTCATTTCGGTCCTTCGGAGCCGGACTTCCGGCCTTGCAAAATGCCACTGGCATTTCTCACTTTAGACGATGAGACCTTCTAATTTACTACTTGACGATTTTAACAGATACAGCGGTAGAAATAAACCCCGAACGGTTCTCAAGGCATTAGCTCTGCCTATCCCGTTCGGGGCGATGTGTCTGTTTTAAAAATGTTTGTTTTGTATTGAGCGGTCAGTCAGTGCTCGTGTTACCTTGCTACCTTAGCACATTCTAAGTGTTTTGGCTAGTGCTTATCCACTAGCTTCTTAGAAGAAGCGTCGGGCAACGATTGTGTAGCCAAGGCTACTAATAACCGTCACTGCCATAAAGACTGTAACTACACTACCAGCACCAGTGTCTGGCAATGAGCCAGGAGTTGTAGGTGTGGTAGGTGTATCAGGAGTAGTAAACTCTACTACTACAGCACATTTGTCGCTTTCTGCTGTAACTACTTCGTTACCAACAGCAACTTGTACTTTAACTGTGGCAACGTATTTGCCGTCTTTTGCATATGTGTGACTAACTACATTCTTGTCAGTAGTTTGCTCACCACCGTCACCAAAGGTGTATACATATCGCTTAACATTTGCACCATCTTTGGCTGATGCGCTGGCGGTTAGATTAACGCTTCGGCCACCAGTTTTTTCTAGTTTTAGAAGGTCACATGAATAAGAAGGTTTCTTTTGTTCGGTAGGCTTACATTCTACTTTTATGATTACCTGCGCAGTGTTGTAGAACTCATTCATACCTTCTGGTCGGACCACACCAACGTTGCGGATATCGTAGTCACCACATTTTTCAAAAGCGGTACTAGAATCTAGTTTAACTTTGAACCAAACGTAACCAACAGCACCTGGCAGGTAATTGCCTGTGTTAATTCCACCTGTAGTAACGTTGTCGCTGGCTACAGTTGTACCTGTTGGGAAATTACCGTTTTGTAATTTGGTAGTACCGCCAACGTATTTGTTGTATTTAGGAAGGTTATCGCCAACCATAATGTTATTAAGCTGAGTATTACCTTCGTTTTTGTACTTAATCATATATTCTAAGTCGTCACCCGGTTTTGCAGTGGCAGTAGTTGCCCAGTCTGCAGATGTCTGGCCAACGTGTCGTACGTATTTGTTAACACTTACAACATCGGCTTTGGAACGAATTTGGATAGTAACAGTCTCGTGAAATGCATTACAGCCGTTAAGCGGGCCACCACGCACTTTGTCTAAGTTAACACCGCCTTTTACTACATCGTCGGATATGCCAACTGTTGCATAGCAACGTTCTGGAGCAAAGTTTAGGCCAGTTTGACAAGTTACGTCACCACCAGCTGCACCTTTGTTGTAACGGAATTTAGCTGTACCTGTAATGTATTCAACGCGCGCTTTGTCTAGGCTTAGGTTTATTAGGGTTGTGTCAGATATAGCGTTGCTGTTGTCGGAAGTCGTAGAACCAGTAATAATCTGAGATTTTCCTGGCGTAGTAGGCACATTAAACCGGGCAACTGTGTTGTTAGCTTTTTCGCCTGTAGGCACTTCGCGATTGTGTTGCCATAGTTGAACTTGAGCAACCTCGTCAACTTTTAGGTTGGTGCTGTCTTTATATTGAGTCTCACCAGCAGTTACGTTTAATGCTGTGGTATTGCCTTCCATTAATACTTGGTTAGCTGCACTCACGAAGCCAGCTACAAGTGGGACTGAGAAAAGCGTGATTAGCAATAAAGCAATCATGGACTTTGGAAGTACGGCTATTTTACTTACGATGTTTCGGATTTTCATAATATTCCTTTCAATCATTCCTTAGCTTAATTTGGCATTCCTGGGTCACTACCAGCTGGTGCAGTTTGACCTGTTGATGGAGTCTGAGCTTCTGGTGCTGTGCTAGGAGTACTAGTTCCGGCAGTCGTACCGCCAGATGCAGTTCCTGGTTTGTAGTTAGGGTTGGCAGGAGCTGCCACGCCTGGATGACTAACAACACTCGAATCACCGCCACCAGGAGCTTTGCCGCCTTGTTGAGAATCAGGCACTTCAGTTCCGTATGGAGTTGGATTTAGATTTGTTGGGTCACCATGCTGGGTACCATCAACAG
>JAYUAP010000027.1:0-5700 GCA_043741255.1 Candidatus Saccharimonadota bacterium
TTTACGCCGATTGATAAAGTTACTGAGCTACAAAAAATCGATACCATAGTAGGTACGGGCGAAGAAGTTCAACCTGGAGCCACCGTAACGGCCCACTACACAGGCGCACTTGCTAAAGACGGCACAATCTTCCAAAGTTCATTAGACACTGGAAGCCCAATACCATTTAGCCTAAACGGCGTGATTAAAGGCTGGACAGAGGGCGTACCCGGCATGAAGGTAGGTGGTAAAAGACGCCTAATAATCCCTGCAGAAAAAGCTTACGGCGCACAATCTCCGTCATCTAATATACCGGCTAATTCTGACCTTGTTTTCGATATAGAGTTAGTAAAAATCGGAGAATAGTGAAAACTTCATTTTTTGCACATTCTGAGCGAAAAAGTGCGTCAAAATATTTCGGAGTACCGTATGCACACCTTAATATTTGTGCTCCTTTTTCATCTCAGACTGCACTAAAAAATGCAAGTTTTCACATAAGCGGTATCGAAGCATAAAACACAACATATAGCGTATTGATTTTATATAAAACGCTACATATAATGTAAATATAAAATAATCAACAAAAATAAGGAACAATCAAATGACTAAAAATATCACTATCTTTACTACCAACACCTGCGCATACTGTGGCATGGTAAAAAAGTACTTGGGCTCCAAAGGTATGGCCTACGATGAAGTTAATTTAGATGAGCATCCGCATCGTCAAAAGGAAGCTTTTGAGTTGAGTGGTAGTTTGACTGTTCCTGTCACTGTGATTACTAAGACGGATGATACGCGGGAAGTAGTGGTAGGTTATAACCTACAAAAACTCGCCCCAGCTGTCGCTTAGAATCCTGAGCACACACATCTGAATATATAAGGAGAGGTATGGAAGATTTGGAGAAAATTCATGATGTTGCGATGGTGGGCGCTGGACCCGCATCACTAGCGGCTGCAATTTATACCACGCGTGAAGATTTAGAAACCGTGCTTTTTGAAAAAGGTGTAATTGGTGGATTGGCTTCTATAACAGATTGGGTAGATAACTATCCTGGATTTCCAGAAGGCATATCTGGACTGGACTTGGGCGAAAATTTACGTAAGCAAGCCGAGCGATTTGGTGCAGTAATTGAACTGGGAGAAGTTACCAAAATTAGTCATGACGGCGATACTGTTGTTATGGACACAACAGACGGCCCCGTTAAAGCCAAGGCTGTATTGATAGCCACTGGCAGTGATTACAGGCGTCTTGGCGTACCTGGTGAGGAAGAATTTTATGCACGTGGGGTGCATTTTTGTGCCACCTGTGACGGGGCGTTTTATCGTGATAAACGATTGGTTGTGGTTGGTGGTGGCAACTCAGCTATCCAAGAATCAATATTTCTTACTAAGTTTGCTACCAAAATTGATATTTTGGTTAGAGGTACCGAGCTTAAAGCATCGGAAATACTAATCCATGAGCTAGAAAAGCACAAAGATAAAATAACTGTGCATTTTAATACAGCAACTCAAGAAATTGTCGGAACAGACGGCAAACTAACATCTGTAAAAGCTATAAAAGATGGTGCAGAAACGACCTTTGAAACTGATGGCGTGTTTATCTTTATTGGACTTTTGCCAAATACGGCTTTTTTGAAAGATTCTGAAATAGAACTAGATGAAATCGGCATGATTAAAACCGACTGCAGGCTAATGACCAGCATGAAGGGCGTATTCTGCGCCGGTGATGTACGTAGTGGGGCTACAATGCAGATTGCTAGCGCCGTGGGCGAAGGCGCAACAGCTGCCCTTCGCATCCGTGAATATATTGAAGAGAGCTCTCGCTAAATTTCTTTATAGCCAGGGAAGAAGTCTGTGTATATATGATTTTTAGGTATATTGTTTTGTAACAAAGCTTTTTGGAGTTGCTCTACAACCGGTTCCGGTCCAGAAATATAAAAATATGAACTGCCTAAATCACCTGTAAGATTAATTATTTGCTCTGCCGATAAAATAGTGTCTGTAAACTCGTAAAATTTTTCTTCCAGATAGTCAAAAGTATCAGAAAATGCTATCTCTTGCTGACTACGTGCAGAGTATATAAGACTGATATTTCTTTTTTCGTTATTATTTTTTAAGTCGGCAATAATGCTACGAAACGGCGTGGTGCCAATTCCACCAGCAATAAAAACTAATGGAATATTTTTATCTTTTGGCAAGATAAAATCGCCCATAGGCTGTGACATTTCTACCAAATCACCACTTTGGAGTGAAGTTAGTGTGTTTTTAAAGCTACTTCGCTCTGGAGTTATTTTGGTGCTAATACTCAAAAGTTCATCGCCAGGTGCACTTGATAGAGTAAACCAACGTTTCTGGCCCCTGTCATCGGCATTTTCATGCGGTAAATATAGCTCGATATATTGCCCTGCAATATATCGCAGTTTTGTTTCGGGCTCAAACCAAAATGTTAATATGTTTAGCGCTGTTTTTTCGCTTTTTACAAATTTTACTTTCATTAGTCCAAATCATTATATCAGTGTGTTTGCTATAATTATGGTAAATAAATCGATAAAAGGGGTATAAATGGCCGATTATAACAAAATTTTGGATGCAGGTGACGTAAGTGGCGGGATTATTAACACCGTAATAGAAATACCAAAATGGTCAACGCTTAAAATTGAATGGAACCGCGAACTTGCATGTTTTGAGCTGGACCGAGTTGAGCCAAGTATTTTTGCTAAACCTACAAACTATGGCTTTATACCCCAAACATTAGATGAAGACGGTGATGAGCTGGATACTTTAGTTTTAACTAATGACCCAATTCCAACTGGAGTGTATGTGAAAGCTCGGATTATTGGTGTAATGAACTTTGAAGACGACGGTGAAATGGACCATAAAATTATATGTGTGCCAGCTGATGACAGAAACACCGGAGACGTAATCACTAATATGGATGATATCCACGAACAATGGAAGCAAAAAATTGAACATCACTTCAATCACTACAAAGATTTGAAAAAGCCTGGGAGCACAAAAGTTTTGGGCTGGGGCGGAGTTGATGAAGCCAAGCGCATTATCGATGAATGCATCGGCCGTTATTCTAAATAATCCCTCTTGTGCAGAGGTTAGTGTTTAGGCTACACTACTTCATAGAAAAGCATAAGGAGAATAGAGTTATATGAAAACCCGGGTGGCGATTAATGGTTTTGGGCGAATTGGGCGAATTGGCTTTAGGATAGCATATGAGCGAAAAGACCTAGAGATTGTTGCAATTAATGATTTAACGGATACAAGAACACTCTCACATCTTCTAAAACATGACACAAACTTTGGTGAATATGACCAAGAAGTTGGATTTGATGAAAAGCACATCATTGTTGCTGGCCAAAAAATTCCTGTCTTTACTGAAAAAGACCCGAGCGCTTTGCCCTGGAAAGACCTAAATGTCGATGTTGTAATAGAATCAACAGGCAGATTTACGCTTTTTGAAGACGCTAACCTACACATAAAAGCAGGTGCTAAAAAAGTTGTTTTATCTGGCCCAAGCAAAAGTCCTGAAGTTAGTACTATAGTTATTGGCGCCAATGAAGACGAATTAAAAACGGCCGGAGACATCATAAGCAATGCAAGCTGTACCACAAACAGCGCTGCTGCAGTTATGGACATAATGGAACGTACTTTTGGCGTAGAAAAAGCTATGTTGACCACCGTACATAGCTATACTGCCACACAAGTTTTGCAGGACGGACCCAGCAAGGATTTGCGTGAAGCCAGAGGCGCAGCCCAAAACATCGTACCTACAACTACTGGTGCGGCCATAGCTGTTGCATTAACGGTACCAAGCGTTAAAGGTAAATTTGATGGCATAAGTATTAGGGTGCCAACGCCGGTTGTGTCGCTTAGTGACATTACTTTTGTTCTTAAAAAAGACGTAACTATTGAAGAAATAAATGACGCTTTCAAAAAAGCCGTAAAAGAACCTTACTACCGGGGTATATTGGACGTGTCTGAAGTGCCGTTAGTTAGCCATGACTACATTGGTAATAGTCACTCCGGTATTGTCGACCTCCTACTCACCAACGTCGTTGCCGGAAATATGGCCAAAGTGGTGGTCTGGTATGACAATGAGTGGGGATATAGCAATCGGCTAGTGGAAATGGTTGCAGATGTTGGTAAATTAATTTCAAAAGACTAAGATTATGAAAATATATATTGGGGCAGATCATAACGGGTTTGGACTAAAATATAAACTGGTTGCTTACCTCAAGCGTGCCGGTTATGATATAGAAGATATGGGGGATGACCATCTTGACCCAGATGATGATTTCCCACTTTTTGCCAGTAAGGTTTGCCTAGCTATTTTAGGGTCTGACGACCCTGACTCTCGGGGTATTTTGCTTTGCGGAAGTGGCCAGGGTATGTGTATGGCTGCCAATAGGTTTAAAGGGATAAGAGCTAGTTTATGTTGGGATAGAGTTTCTGCCCGTGAGGTTAGGAATGACGACAATGCCAACGTTTTGTGCCTGCCTGCAAAAATAATGGATGAGCCATCAGCCGATGTGTTGCTGGAAACTTGGCTAAACACTCCATACGCCAGGGCAGTAAGATTTGATAGGCGATTAAAAGAGTTAGACGAACTTGGGTCCTCATAGAGATGGCGGTGGTTTGCCCCAGTATCTTGGCCGATTCGCCTGAAGAATACACATTACAAATACAGCGCGTCGCACCTTTTGCTGATAGGTTACAAATAGACCTGATGGATGGAGAGTTTGCCAAAAGTAAATCTGTTGAACTGGACGATGTCTGGTGGCCACATGGCATAACAGCCGATATCCATTTAATGTACAGCGACCCTTTTAAATATCTAGACCAACTACTACATCTTAAGCCGAATATGGTGATAATCCACGTTGAAACCATGATACATCACATGCATTTTGCTGCTGAGCTTCACAAAGAAGGCATCAAGGCAGGTTTAGCACTACTACCTGAAACTCCGGTAGCTAACGTCGAGCAAATCCTAAGTAGCTTTGACCATATGTTGATTTTTAGTGGAAATTTAGGACATTTTGGCGGAACTGCCGATGTAAGCCTTTTAGGTAAAGCCTCTGAGGCCAAAGCCCATCATCCAGAAATAGAAATTGGCTGGGACGGTGGCATAAATGACCAAAACATAAAAGAGTTAGCAAACTCAGGCGTTGATGTATTAAACGTTGGTGGTTTCATTCAAAAATCTGATAGTCCGCTAGACGCTAATAAATTATTGCTTGAGAGTTTAGCGTAAGCATATATACTAGTAACATAAACAAAGGGTAGGCTACGCGTGAAGTTATCTCAAAAAGGCTTTGGAATAGTGCAGGTGTTACTGATAATCGGCATCCTGGTTATTATTGGTGGGGCTGGTTATTACGTATATAAAGCTAACAACGACGTGGACAGAACCTTATCATCTAACAAGACGGAGCAAACGGCCAAATCAAGCAATGCAACAGACAACGGTTCGCCAAAAAAGCCTGAAGTTGTGGTCGACCCAATAAAAGATTGGAAAACTTTTGTTGACCCAGCTGGCAAATACGAGTTTAAGCATCCTGCAACTTGGGCTGGACCAAATGATTGTGGTGAAGGTACGGTATTGTTTGGAGCAAATAGTGCGTCTGTAGGAAAATGCGCTTCTGATAGCACCGGACAAATGGCTATCTTTATCTTTGCCGGTGATATGAGGAGTGAGCTTGCGTTAAA
>JAYUAP010000028.1:0-27929 GCA_043741255.1 Candidatus Saccharimonadota bacterium
ACTTAGCTATTTGGCACATTCTACTATCTTATTGACAAAATAGGTATTTTTTGCTATAATTGTGCTATAAATTCTAAAAATAAAAAAGGATAAAACAAAAATGTCGGAACAACTTACTAAGTCAAATCACGAATATTCACGAAGTAAAAAAGCACTTGTTGCTGGCTTAGCCACCTTAGCTCTAGGTGCTGGCATTGCCAAGGGTGCTGAATCAATGTCTAGCAAACCGACTTGGTCCAAAGAACAAATAAATAAAGCCTTAAAAGAACAGCGATTAAGTGAAAAAAGCTCCTTTGATGGTTTTAACGGTCTAGTTAACTCTTTACCAGGTACAATAGATTCAGCCTTAAAGCAAAATGACCCAAATAGTGCCGGCTTTATGAAAGCTAAATCAGCCCGATATTTAATAGCCGTCGGCGATATACATGGTGGTACTACCACAATGCGGACGGCCTACGTAAAGGGTAATTTGCGCACGATAACAATTGTTGAAAATCAAGAAAAACCACTAGCTTTCAGTTCGCTTGAAAATGCCGAATACACTCGAATCAGCAAAGAGGGCAAAGGTCTTAGGATTACGCGTCAGTCAATGCCTTCAGACAAGCCAGGTAGTGAAATTAGTATTGGTTCAAGTATTTCGTCTAGTTATATTGCTCCATTTGAGCAATTGCCAAAACTTCATTTGGCCGAACGTAGAGCTGAAATTAGAGATTTGAACTCCGTATTACCAGAGATTGAAGGCATGTTAACCGGCTACGCCAAAACTGGCGGATTTCAACCAACATCTAAGTAACAACTTTTATCTTTAATCTTTTGGCTTTATACTAAATTACTATGAATCCACAAGACTTAGTTAAACAAGCCGACAATAAACTTAAGACTGCCGTAGAGCATTTTGAAAATGAGCTAAAAAAACTGCGCACAGGCAGGGCCCACCCCAGCATGCTAGAAGGTGTCATGGCTGAGGCTTATGGAACACCAATGCCACTCAATCAACTGGCGACTATTTCTACACCAGAGCCTCAACTGTTGCAGCTGACACCTTTTGACCCAAATAACCTGCAAGCTATTAGTAACGCCATACGCGACAACCAGACTCTAGGCATGAATCCAAGTGACGATGGGCGTGTGGTCCGCGTACCAGTGCCGCAATTAACAGAAGAAAGACGCCAACAAATCGTAAAACAGCTCGGTGAAAAGGTTGAAGATTGTATGGTTGCCCAACGTGGAATCCGGCGTGATGTTATGACAGACCTCGATGAAGCCAAAAAAGATAAAGACATCAGCGAAGACGACCACAAACGTTTAGTCAAACAAGTTGATGACCTAATGACGCAGTGCAAATCCCAGGTAGACCAAATGTCGGTGACCAAACAAACCGAAATCCTTACAGTATAAAAAGAACTGAATTAGTCTAATTTTCTCCCTCTCCACAGCACTTTGGTTTTAAAAATATAAAAACCGACGCTCGCTCGGGCTCTTGCGATTGAGAAAATCAGACTAATTCAAACTTTTTAATATGTGCGGCAGTCTACGGGGCGACCCCAAAAATGTTTTTTAGAAAATAAAGAAATTTTAGGGGTGGACGGGCTGACAGGACCCCGGCTTATAGGGTTTTGAAACTTTCAGTGCTTATCAACTGCTATAATTAAATGACATGTCAGTATTTTATTTGGTTTTGGGCGCCTTGTTATTCGTCGGCCTGGTGGTGGTTCATGAATGGGGCCATTTTATTGTTGCACGGCGTAACGGAGTGATGGTAGAAGAATTTGGGATAGGTTTCCCGCCACGAATTTGGAAAAGGAAAATAAAGACCCAAAAATCGGAGTTTTTATTTAGCATAAATCTGTTCCCCTTAGGTGGTTTTGTACGCTTAAAGGGCGAAAGTGACTCAGACAAGCGCGAAGGTAGTTTTGGCGCATCATCACTCAAAACTAAAGTAAAAATTATGACCGCTGGTGTTTTCATGAACCTAATAACAGCTTTAATAATGTTTACGGCACTAGCCTGGATTGGCATGCCAAAATTGGTAGATAATCAATTTACCGTAAAATCTGACACCAAACTAATTCAAGAGGTTAAAAATCCAGATTCCGTAGTAGTTGGGGATGTCGGCAAAAACACTCCAGCCGAAAGAGCAGGTCTAAAAATAGACGACCAAATCCTTAGTTTTGCTGGAGAAGAAATAAAAAATAGTGAAAAAGTAGGCAGTATTGCTAAAAATAATGCAGGCAAAGAAGTGCCAATTACCATAAAGCGTGGAGACCAAACCGTGTCATACAAAGTGACATTGAATGTTGAAAATACGGGCGAAGGCTACCTTGGAATTTCTTCTGGGTCAGGCGCTGAAGGCCGAGAAGTCAGACGCTCCACTTGGTCAGCACCAGTTGTGGCAGTGGGTGTTAGTGCGCAGTTTACAGAACTGACTTTTAAAGGTTTAGGAACGGCGCTTTCTAGCCTGGCAAAAGGTGATACCCAGACTGCCAAAAATCAAGTGTCAGGGCCGGTCGGCGTGGCCTACATCTTAAACGAGGTAAGTAAGCTAGGTTTTAATTTTGTGCTGATGGTTATCGCCATAATTTCACTGACGCTGGCCATTATGAACATTTTGCCAATACCGGCTTTGGACGGCGGTAGATTGTTTGTGACGATGTTGTTTAAGACGTTAAAAAAACCACTGACAAAGGCCCGTGAAGAGTTTATCCACGGCACTGGCTTTGTGGTGTTGATGGGGTTATTTGTACTTATAACCATAGTAGATATTAATCGTTTCATAAAATGAATAAAAATGCCGAAGTTAAAAAAGATGTCGTGCGCAAAAAAAAGATTGGTTTTGGTGCTGTTTCGGCCATTATTGTTACGTTATTTTCATATGTGGCATCGCAGTTTTTGGCTGCTATATTTATAGGTTTTTGGGCTGGTGCTACCGGCAGGAACATTGATAAAGTTTTTGGCCAGCTGGACACTTCAATAGGCCTGCAATTTACCTTTTTTGTGCTTGTAGAACTCATAACGCTATATATTTTGTGGCTTTTTTTAAAGTTACGCAGTAACTCCTGGAAGGACATTGGCCTTGCCAGGAAGCCAGTAGTGAAAGACATCTCTCCGGCACTGATTACGTTTGCCGTTTATTTTATAGTTTTGATTTTTATTACTAGTGTTATTGGTCATTTAATCCCAAATATAGATACTCAGCAAACTCAACAACTTGGATTCAAAAATGCCGATTCTGGACCACAGCTACTGTTGGTTTTTATCAGTCTGGTTGTTTTGCCACCCATAACAGAAGAAATTGTGGTGCGAGGTTTTCTATATACCGGACTAAAAACCAAGTTTACTAGACATATCTCAGCTATCATTGCCAGTGCGCTGTTTGGTTTTGCTCACTTGCAATTAGGTAGTGGCGAACCACCACTCTGGATAGCCGGCATAGATACATTAGTTTTGTCATTATTTTTGATTCATCTGCGGGAAAAAACTGGTGCATTATGGTCTGGTATGTTAGTTCACGGAATCAAAAATGGTTTAGCTTTTTTATTACTTTTTGTGATTCATATTCCTGGAATTTAACCTGCACAAAAATGTAAAATCCTATACAATAAGTGTGTCATGTTTGCGGTAAGGTTAACACAACTATTTACGAGGACCAGCAAATCTCATCCTAGTGACGAGACGGCTCTTAACGCACAGCTTTTAATCCGCGCAGGTTATGTGCATAAGGAGATGGCTGGAGTTTATTCATATTTGCCACTCGGTCTAGCGGTGGTAGAGAACATCAAACAAATTGTACGCGAAGAAATGGATGCCATTGGCGGGCAAGAACTTATTATGAGTAGCTTACAGCCCAAAGAAACGTGGGAGGCTACCGACAGATGGGACGATGAAAAAGTCGACATCTGGTTCAAAAGCAAGCTAAAAAATGGCACAGATGTAGGTTTTGGCTGGTCGCACGAAGAACCAATTATAAAGATGATGAAGAACCACTTGTCCAGCTACAAAGACCTGCCGGCAAACGTTTATCAATTCCAGACAAAGATGCGCAATGAGCTACGGTCCAAGAGTGGGGTGATGCGCGGACGGGAATTCGTCATGAAGGATATGTACTCTTGTTCTACAGACAAGCAAATGCACGAGAACTTTTACAATCAAACAATCACGGCCTACCACAGAAGCTTTGCCCGGATGGGAATCGGCGAAGACACTTTTCTAACCTTCGCCAGTGGCGGTGCCTTCACGGAGTTTAGTCACGAATTCCAGACCATATGTCTAGCCGGCGAAGATATCGTCTACCTTAGCAGAGACAAGAAAATTGCGATTAACGAAGAAGTCATGATGGACGAAGTGCTTGATAAGCTAGAGCTCAAGCGTAGCGAACTTGAGCAAGTGAAGACAGCCGAAGTCGGCAATATCTTCGATTTCGGGACAATAAAGAGCGAACAAACAGACTTTACCTTTACAAATGAATCAGGCCAAAAGCAACTAGTCCACTTAGGCTCCTATGGAATAGGCATCACCCGGCTTGTGGGTGTCATAGCCGAGCGGTTCTCGAACCAAAACGGCCTAGTCTGGCCAGTGTCAGTAGCACCAGCAGTGGTGTATATCGCAAGAATCGGTGACGATAAGCTGGTGGCTGACCTAGCAGACGATATCTATAACACTATGCAAAGCCAGCAGATTAGTGTAATCTATGACGACCGAGATGTGCGTCCCGGCGAAAAATTTGGCGACGCCGACTTATTAGGGATTCCCTTCCGGGTGGTAGTAAGTAATAAAACGATAGAAAGCCAAGAATTTGAAGTTAAAGATAGAATGAGCGGTGAGAGCACCAGGCTTGCTAAAGATAATTTACTAGAGATGATAAAGCGCCGAGTAGAAGAATCCAAAATGCGCTAAACTATACAAGGAGAAAAACGTATGAAAAAACAATTCAGACTAACACAAGAAGGCATAGACGAGCTTAAAGACGAACTAAAAGGTTTAGTCGGAAGACGCGGTGAAATTGCCGAATCTATAAAACTAGCCCGCGAACAAGGCGATTTAAGTGAAAACGCCGAATACCACGCCGCCAAAGATGACCACGAAAAGAACGAGGGCCGAATTTTAGAGATTGAATCAATCCTGGCAAGTGTTGAGCTTATTAAAAAACCTAAAGGTGATAGTAAAGTTCAGCTAGGTAGCTCCGTTAAGCTAAAGAACACTGCTGGCAAAACAAAGGAGTTTAAAGTTGTTGGTACGGTTGAGGCCGACCCACTGATTGGTAAAATCTCTGACGAATCACCAATCGGCAAAGCAATGCTTGGCAAAAAGCTTCATGACGACGTCGAAATAATTACACCGGCGGAGAAGACGGTGTACAAAATAGTCGAAATCTCTTAATTTCGAGTCAAAAAAACTAGTTTTTGAGCCACCAATAAAGTATTCTTTTAAGTAGTAATTATGTTTTGGGTACAAAAAATTGTTGATGATATTGAAAAGGCACATCCGGAGGGTGAAGTTGTAGTTTCATCTGGTGTTTCGCCATCAGGGACTTATCATGTGGGTACCCTGCGCGAGGTTTTAACTGCCGATGCCGTTGCTATAGAATTAAAACGCCGTGGACATAGCGTCCGACATTTGCACTTTGCAGATGATTTGGATTTTTTGCGCAAAGTTCCGGCGGACATTGATAGTTCATTTGAAAAATATTTAGGAGTATCGCTGTGCGATGTGCCCTCACCAGACGGAAAAGCTAAATCTTACGCAGACTATTTTTTAAACGATTTCCTTAGTAACTTAGATGTCCTAGGTATAGATATGGAAGTAGTAAGGGCTCACGAAAAATATCGCAGTGGGTTTTTTGAATTGGCTATAGAAAAAACATTGTTGAAAGTAGATGAAGTAAAAGCCTGCTTAGAAGAAGTCTCTGGGCGCAAACTAGACGAGAACTGGTCACCGATACAGGTTAACGAAGATGGTTATTTAAAAAAACGGCCATTTGTCAGCATTGATACAGATAAAAAAACAATTATTTATATTGATAAAAATGACCAGCAAGTTGAAGTTAGCTACCAAGGTGGTGGAGTTAAACTCGACTGGCGTCTAGATTGGCCGGCCCGCTGGTGGCTAGTGAATGTCATGGCTGAGCCTTTTGGCAGGGACCATGCCACAAAAGGCGGGTCATATGACACGGGGGTTGCTTTAGTAACCAGGGTTTTTGGCGGGCAAGCGCCGTATCCTGTTCCGTATGAATTTATCAACCGTGCTGGTGAGACCAAAAAAATGAGTAAAAGCGCAGGCAACACCGTAAATGTTTCCGAGCTTTTAAGTATTTTACCACCAGAAATTGTGCGGTTTTTTGTCCTAAGATTTAGTCCAGATAAAAAGCTTAGTTTTGACCAAACTGACGGAATAGTCAGACTAATTGATGAATACGCCGAACTTCTGGCTAAGTCAGATAAAAGTGAGGATGACGAACAACTTTTATATATCTGCACAAATACATTGAAACAAAATACCATTAGTAACATTCCATTTTCGCATTTAGTCGCTAGTTATCAATCGGCACTTAAAGACCCCAGCAAGACAATAGAAATTGTTGCTCGCACTGAGCACGGCGAAATTGCCGAGACCCAAAGTGAAACTATAAACTTAGAACTAAGATACATCGATAAATGGTTAGAAGCGTGGGCGCCTGAGTCAGTTAAATTTTCACTTAGAGACGACATAAATCCAAGCGAATTTAGTGACGAGGAAAAGCAATTTTTAATAGGCCTAGCCGAGAAAATAGAAAATGCCCCCGAAACGGCCGAAGGTGAGTGGTTCCACCAAGCAATCTATAGCTTTAAAACAGATGATTTTAGCCCAAAACAAATCTTCAGTGCAATTTATAGGTGTTTGATAGGCAAGGAAGCAGGTCCAAGAGCTGGCTGGTTTTTGAGTATTTTACCTAAAGAATGGTTGATTAGTAGATTACGTTTGATTAAATAAAAAATTTTACAACAACATTTTTATAACAAAACACAAGATAGTGGTGTAGTATTGGCTGATATGGGCAGTAAAGAGATTATTTATGCAAAGTCACTAGACCGACCAATGGAAGTTGCCGAACCTTATATTGATTTGATTCATTTTGGCAAGGATTTTCAGCTACCAGTGATTGAGCCAGACGAACAAGATATTATCCAGGAGTTAAATTACGACCTAGAGCGTAACGGCTGTTTTGACCCGACGTATATAGTTGACGGAAACCAAGCTCTGTATCTGCCAAATAGCCCGCTGGCAGTCCTTAGAATGCTCGAGAGAAACGTTTTCTTAGCCCGCATGACAAGAGCCAGACTTTTAAAATTAGATGAAAAAATTCATAAAGTGAACTTCAAGGGTTTATGCCTAGAATTTGAAAGCGCAGAAAAGATATCTGGCGCAGATTTTGATGAACTGCCAGATGTAACAGGTGAACAAGAAGCTATAATTTTTCAAGCTTTGCATTTGCGACACACGACGCCCTATCAAGCAGTTTTTGATGCTTAGTGATAAACTAAGCTTAAGCAAAACTTAACGATGGGAAAATAAATATCAATGGAAGGTATGGAACTTCAAAAAGCCACATTTGCAGCGGGGTGTTTCTGGGGAGTCCAGTTTTATTTTGATGAAGTACCTGGTGTGATTGAATCCAAAGCGGGCTATACCGGCGGACAAACTGCCAACCCAACCTATGAGCAAGTTTGCACTGATAAAACCGGTCATGCCGAGGCCGTTGAACTAGAGTATGACCCTGATTTAGTTACATACGAAACACTGTTAAAACATTTTTTTCGGCTACATGACCCAACGCAGGCTAACGGCCAAGGTCCTGATATAGGAACGCAATATCGCTCGGCTATTTTTTATCACAATGACGACCAAAAGATTCTAGCCGAAATAACTATAAAAAATTTAGCCGAGAATTTTGATAAACCGATAGCCACAACGCTTGAGTCGGCTAGCGCGTTTTACAATGCAGAGGATTATCATCAGAAGTATACCCAAACCACAGGTAGGGGCATGTGCCATGTGCCTTATGAGCCTATTCATTAATCTCACAGGTGTGATATAGTAATACTAAAGAATTTTAAGGAGATTTGCGGATATGGCGACAACTACTGCCAAGAGAAAACCTGTTAAAAAAACTGTAAAGTCGGTTACAAAAAAACCTACCACAAAGTCTGCGAGTTCAGCAAAGAAAACGACTTCCAAAAAAATCACCATAACAAAGACGTCCACCAAAAAGACTGCCTTTAGTAAAAAAAGTTCTGTAGCTAAACGAACTCTAGTAACTCCGTTCGAGAAAATTCGTGGACTACATTTTTCTAATGTTTTTTCCGGCGTAGTTTTGGCTGTTCTTACGTTGGTTTTCGTGAATCCACAAATCAAAGAACTTCTACTGGGCTACCAAGCGCGTGACAGTTTTGTTAATTCTGATGTAGTAAATTTAGGTTCTGCGTCAGAAGTTTTATTTAGTATAGATATCCGCTACATTTTAGTAGTATTTCTTGGCTTAACAGCATTAGTATCGTTGCTGTTGGCTACAAAATTGCTTACAAGGTACGAAAACACTGTAAAAGCTGGTATATCTGGCATGCGTTGGTTGCTTTACGGTATTGTTAGTGCCGTCGTGGTTGATTTTGTTAGCTTGATGGCTGGCGTATCAGACCTTATGACTCTTAAAGCAGTCGGTGGACTTGTGATTTTGGGCGCACTATTCGCCTGGATGTTCGAACGCGAAAATGCTGGTAAAGAAAAGAAAACTACTCACAAACTGGCCTTTTACTCGGCTATTTTAGCCTCTGTCTTGGCGGTAATCCCTATGCTCGTTAGTTTGATAGCAACTTCAGTAATCGGCGCTCAGCGCTTCAGCTGGTACGTGTATGCATTAGTCGCTGTAATAATCTTTGGCTCAGTCGCAACTTTGCTTACAATGAAATCTTCTATTAATAACAAAGATAAATATGAGTACGTAACATTTGAACAACGCTATATCAGGATTGACCAAATTGTTAAATTTGTGATTGTGCTTTGTATTTTTGCAGCCTTCAACAAATAATTTAAATGACACCGAACAAGCTTCAACTACTTGAAGTAAAAATAGACAAACTGGTTCATGGCGGGCAGGGAATCGGCACGTTAGAATCGGGTAAAAAAGCTCTGGTTTGGGGTGTTTTACCTGGCGAGACTGTCCAATTTAGCGTAATCAAAAAACGCTCTGATTATGTAGAGGGCGTGGCTCAAAAAATTATTAAAAAATCAGAAAAACGGCAGGAACCAAAAAACCCAGAGTACCTCAGCACAAGTCCGTGGCAAATTATGGATTATTCTGCAGAGAATGAACACAAAAAAATAATTTTGTCCGAGACTTTAACGCGGGCAAAAGTTGAATACGCAGGTAACTTGGACTTAATTTTTTTGAATGAGCCATGGCACTACCGTAATAAAATGGAGTATTCGTTTTTTGGAGACGATTCAGGGCTTCATCTCGCATTATTTAATCGTGGCACGCATCACAAGCAAATTGTCTCTGGCAGTAGCATCGCTCGGAAGGAAATTGACGAAACGGCTAATAAAATCTGCAAAATTTTAGATGAAAACGCTGTACGCGCTAGTGATTTAAAAAGTATTATCCTGCGTAGCAATAATGATGGCAAGGTTGTCTGTGCCATTTTTACACGCGATAAAAATTTTAAAAAAATTGATGAACTGGATAAAGTTTGTCAGGGAGTGGCGGTGGTGTTTTCTAACCCCAAAAGCCCGGCAAGTGTGCGGACTCGAGATTTATATATTTACGGAGATATTTCCCTAACAGAAGAAATCAATAGGAACATCATTAAATATGATGTTTTTTCATTTTTTCAGGTAAATTTAGGAATTTTTCAGGAGTCACTAACGCAAATTAACCAATTTATTGGCGACGAACCGGCAATTGATTTTTATAGCGGTGTAGGAGCAATAGGAGTGTGCTTAAAAAATACTAAGCTACTGGTAGAAAGTGATAAAAACAATATACATTGGGCTAAAATTAATGCTAAAAATTCTGGAGCTAAAGTTGTATATGCGCTCAGCGAAAAAGCTTTAGAATATATTAACGCACAGCACGTACTAGTCTTGGACCCACCCAGGGCAGGACTACATACGGACGTTATAAACAAAATTTTAGAAGTAAAACCACCAAAAATTTCATATCTAAGCTGTAATCCTAGCACTCAGGCTAGAGATATAAAACTACTGGAAAACGCTTATAAAATACAAAAAATTACCGGCTACAATTTCTTCCCACGCACACCCCACATTGAAGCTTTAGCACTACTTGTGAGAAAATAAGGTAAATGAGTAAAATTCATAGATTTTATACTGGGGCGGACTTGCAGTTAAAGCAGGATTTTTGGCTTCATGATCCGGCGCTTATATGGCAATGGAATAAAGTTCTGCGGTTTAGGGATGGCCAAAATCTGGTGATGTTCGATGGAGTTAAAACAGACAGACTGTATAAGTTGGTTGAACTTAAAACCAACGAAGCTCATTTGCAAATGATAACCGAGCAAGAACAAAAAATTCCCAAAAAACACATTTATTTATTTTGGAGTTTGCTTAAAAGTGGTAACAATGAATACATTTTGCAAAAAGCCGCAGAACTAGGTGTATCAACTTTCGTGCCTTTAATTACTCAGCGAACTATAAAAAAAGAATTTAACCACGAACGAGCCCAAAAAATTGTTATAGAAGCTAGCGAGCAATGTGGCCGGTCTGACATTCCTAATGTCCGCGAGCCAACCCATTTGCAAAAAGCCCTAGACGAGTATAAAGATAAAATCAAAATTTATATTTGCCACCAAAGTGACGCAAAACCAGACTTAAGTGATGAAAAAATTGGTT
This sequence comes from Candidatus Saccharimonadota bacterium, assembly GCA_043741255.1. Classification (GTDB taxonomy): domain Bacteria; phylum Patescibacteriota; class Saccharimonadia; order Saccharimonadales; family 2-12-FULL-41-12; genus JALHOM01. The sequence continues at coordinate 10,882 of JAYUAP010000028.1, forward strand.
TTGTGGTTGGACCAGAAGGTGGTTGGTCTGATGATGAGCTAGCAATCTTTGCCACTGGCGATTATGACCACGTATCACTTAGTGAATTTACTCTGCGCGCCGAAACTGCTGCAATTTTAGCCTCAAGCTTAGCTTTATAAACAAATATTTTTATGCTAATGTAAAATTAAGGTTTTAAAAGAGGTTTTTGGATATGGAAAGAACTCCCAGACAGGGCGGAAGTAGACAATTTCGTGGTAAGGTGTCGGCTTCCATGGCAATCGCAAAAACAAGAGAGATTTTTGCAGTTAGGCGTGAGCTCGACGACGCCTCACAAAGCTTTTTTGGAAAAATCTTTGACCGGACACTGCTAGACGAAGTTAATGGCATGGGCAGATTATTCTTGCCAGAAACTCTAAGCGTGACAGTTGTGGGTTTTAGTCGTTATAGTCGAAAATATATTGAACGTGGACCCAAAACCAAGGAAGTTGTCGCTAAAATTCCTAACGCAAATTCAAGGATAGAGGCAAGTCTTGGTGAACTAGCTTTGTTTGGTTCAATAAAAAAACCAAAACTGGCCTTCGAATTAGTATCAGAGCGTTTACAAACCGAAGTTGATGACTTTGAAAACCAATTTACAACTAGTGATTTTCCCCTGAAACCAGACTATAACAGCGACACTGGTAAACCTCAAATGCATCTAAGTATCGGTTTAGTTTATTCAGACTCTCTACGCTACTTTTCTGAAAAATCAGTTTTAGGAAATATTGCCGGTATAGTCGGAGCCGAGGGCAAAAAGATTATACTCAAGCCCAGTTCTGCTTAGATAATAAACACAATCTATTGCTACAATATAACTAAATGGTTTATCGATTTATTCACTTAGGGCAGTTTCGGTGCGAAGCCGAGAAACGCAACAGGCCGTACGCATGTTACGCTGAAGTGAGTATCACAGGTTTCAAGCCGAAAATGCCCAAGAAGCCAGTAAAGTTCCTGGCTCTGCCAGGAAGCAGGCTGGCTGGTGAATAATTCGAGAAATTATTGGCGAGAACGATTGTTGCCCTATAAACCAGGGCAAAAAACTCCTTTTAAAGTGAGTCGGAGTAAGATTGAGCTTTTTACTCAGTGTCCAAGGTGTTTTTGGTTAGACGTCAGGCTAAAGATAAAGCGACCAGATGGTCCACCGTTTCGTATTAACCAAGCCATAGATGAACTATTAAAAAAAGAATTCGATAAATACCGAAAACTAAAAAAAGCTCATCCGCTGATGGCTAATCACAACATAGTCGCTGTGCCTTATGAAAATGAACAACTAAATCAGTGGCGAGAAAATTTTGTTGGCGTTTTTACTCTTCACCAAAAAACTAATCTGCATATTTTTGGGGCAGTAGACGACGTATGGGTTGATAATAATGGCAAATTGATTGTGGTGGACTATAAAGCCACGGCTAAAGACGCCGAAGTTAACATCGATGCCGATTGGCAAATCACGTATAAAAGACAGTTGGAAGTTTATCAATGGTTACTGCGGGCCAACGGATTTAAGGTCAATGACATCGGATATTTTGTTTATACCAACGGTCGGCTGGATTTAGATGAGTTTAACGACAAAGTAGAATTTAAAACCAAGATAATTCCATATAAAGGTGACGATAGTTGGGTGGAAAAGACAATAATAAGTATGAAAAAATGCATGGACTCAGGTGTAATGCCCAAAGTTGGCATCGATATCATGGGCGGTCCGTGTAGTTATTGCTCCTATGCAAAATCTCGCACAGAACTTACCTTAAAACATCTGGAAAAAAAGGTATAATAAAAAACATGATTGATATACAGTTTGTGCGGGATAATCCTGATTTGGTTAGGCAAAAGTCAGCCTACAAGGGTTACGAAATTGATATTGATAAGCTTTTAGAACTAGATAAAGCACGCAGTAAGCTTTATCAAACTGTCGAAGCCCTACGTACACGCCGTAACGAGATTTCTGAATCAATGAAGGGTGGAAAGCCAGAGCAAAGCGCGGTGGAAGAAGGCCGTCAAATCAAAGTAGAACTTGCCGAGCGCGAAGGCTATTTAGCCGAAACCGAGAAAGCCTGGACGGAAATACTGGAAACTATCCCTAATCCACCAGCGGATGACGTACCGGTTGGCGGGGAAGATGCCAGTGTAGAGATTAGTGTTTTTGGTGACCAGCCAACAGGTGCGCAGGACCATCTGGATTTTGCCGTAAAAAAAAGCTGGATAGATTTTGACAGGGGAGCAAAAGTTGCCGGGTCAAAGTTTTACTATCTAAAGGGTGATTTGGCTTTGCTAGAAAACGCTATTTTTCAATATGCGCTAGATTTTGTAACCAACAAAGGCTTTTTATATATGAGCGTGCCACATATGGTTAGTTCCAGAATTGCCAAAGGTACTGGCTTTGCACCCAGAACTAGCGAACAAAACGACGAATATCATATAGAAAGTGAAGATTTATCACTGATAGCAACCGCAGAAATCCCACTAACCGGATACCACGCCGACGAAATTATCGATGAATCACAACTCCCACTACTCTACACCGCCTATTCGCCTTGCTACCGCAAAGAAGCCGGAACTTATGGTAAGCACACCAGAGGGCTTTTCCGCGTTCATCAGTTTAATAAACTAGAAATGTATGCTTACACCTTGCCAGAAAACAGCGCTGATGCACATGCTCAAATCCTGGCGATAGAAGAAGAATTATGGAAATCACTAAATATTCCATATCATGTTATCAATATCGCCAGTGGTGATTTAGGGGCGCCAGCCACCAAAAAATTCGACATCGAGTATTGGTCCAAGGTTGACGGTGAATACCGTGAACTTACCAGTTGTTCAAATTGCACTGACTTCCAAACTCGCAACCTTAACATTCGTGTCAGACGAGCAAATGGTCAAATCGATAACTTACATTCACTTAACGGCACTGCTGTTTCACTTGCCCGCTCACTAATTGCCATAATTGAACATTATCAAACCCCAGAAGGAAACTTAGAAATACCAATAGTTTTGCGCCCTTATATGAGTGGTCGCGAACGAATTTAGTGATAAATATCACTAATACCATAAGCGTATAATTGCAAGTGGAGCTAATTTAAAAATTAGGAGTTCTACGATGATTAACACTTTACAAATTAGTGGCGTACACAGCCAGTTAACCAAAAAAGAGCGTAATTATATTCTCAAAAAAATTGGCGGGCTGGACAAGTACATACCTAAAATGGCTAGGCCTAGCACTTACGTAGAAGTAAAGATAAAGGACAAAAAAGCCAAAGACAAACGTACCCACGAATGTGAAGTAATCATGAAGCTACCTAAAAGCACTATTACATCTCATAGAGATTCCGTCAGCGTTATTGCAGCTATTGATGAAGTCGAAGAAAACCTAAAAAAACAACTCAAACGCTATAAAGATTTACACACTTTTTCAAAAATCAGCAAACACACAATTGGTCGGCTGAAACGTCGCTCGGGTCAAGATTTGTCCTATTAAATCACAACACTAGTCTTCTTATATTTTACCGATGTTTAGGGTATAATATACGGTATTAGTATTAATATTTGACTACCACTGGCAGTGAGGGAATATCTTTAAATGAAGAATAAGGTTTTAAAACGTGCACTTGGTGATCCTCAGATACGGACGCTAAAAAGACTTACAAAACGCGTTTCGTCTATCAACAAGCTAGAAGGCAAGTATAAAAAAATGTCTGATAAGCAGTTGCGTGAACAAACAACCCTACTAAAAAAACGTTTGCAAAAAGAATCTCTGAACAAAATTTTACCAGATGCTTTTGCATTGGTTCGCGAAGCATCGCTAAGAGTTATGAAAATGCGTCACTTCGACGTACAGCTTATTGGTGGCATGGCTTTGCACGATGGAAGCATCGCAGAAATGAAAACTGGTGAAGGTAAAACTCTGGTAGCAACCGCACCAGTTTATCTAAATGCTTTGGCAGAAAAAGGCGTGCACGTCGTGACAGTTAACGATTATCTCGCTCAGCGTGACGCAGCTTGGATGGGGCAGATTTATGATTTTTTGGGACTAAGCGTCGGCGTAATTATCGCTGAAGAATCTTATATTTTTGAGAAAGAATATAACAACAAAGACCACGATGACCCTAGACTAAAAGTACTAAAACCTTGTACGCGTCAAGAAGCCTACAATGCAGATATAACATATGGTACTAATAACGAATACGGTTTTGACTACCTCCGTGACAACATGGTCCGAGAGACTTCGCAACTGCGACAGCGGGATTTATACTACGCCATCGTTGACGAGGTTGACTCAATTTTGGTTGACGAAGCGAGGACACCACTTATTATTTCGGCGCCGTCGGCGGCTAGTGGTTCTGCTTATACTCAATTTGCCAAAGTTGTTAGAGGTCTAAAAAAAGACGAACATTACGAGGTTGACGAAAAACGCAAAGCAGTTGTGCTAACGGATGAAGGCATAGACCAAATTGAAAAAATTTTAGGTATAAAAAACCTTTATTCTTCAACAAATGTCAGAACTCTTTATCACCTAGAACAAGCTCTAAAAGCCCAAGCTTTATTTAAGCGTGACAAAGACTATGTTGTGACAGTCGATGGCGAGGCGGTGATTGTTGATGAATTTACGGGACGCTTACTAAAAGGACGTCGTTATAATGAAGGACTTCACCAAGCGATTGAGGCCAAAGAGGGTATTGAGATTCAGGAAGAATCAATGACTCTAGCAACGATTAGTTTCCAGAATTATTTCCGTTTGTATGAAAAACTGTCTGGTATGACTGGTACGGCGTCAACCGAGGCCGAAGAATTCCACCAGGTTTACAAGCTTGATGTAGTAGAAATTCCTCCAAACAAACCCTTAATTCGTATCGACCAACAAGACAGAATTTATCGTACCGAAGCCGGCAAGTTTAAAGCGGTTGTTAAGGAAGTGGCGCGACTACATAAAAAAGGCCAACCGGTGCTTATAGGTAGTGTGTCCATCGCCAAAAACGAAGTTTTAAGTGCTCAGCTGAAAAAAGCTGGGATTCCGCACAATGTCCTTAATGCCAAAAATAACGAGCGGGAAGCATCAATAATTGCCAAAGCTGGTCAAAAAGGTGCGGTCACGCTGGCAACCAACATAGCTGGTCGTGGTACCGATATTGTCTTGGACGAGACTTCTAAAAAAGCTGGTGGCCTATTTGTGCTAGGTTCAGAGCGACACGAATCACGGCGTATTGATAACCAGCTAAGGGGACGTTCTGGTCGTCAGGGTGACCCAGGAGAAACTCGTTTTTATGTGTCTACAGAAGATGACCTGATGCGAATTTTTGGCGCTGAGCGTATTGGCTCAATCATGACCAGACTTAAAGTGGACGACGAAACTCCGATAGAGCACCGTGTTATTAGCAAAGGTCTGGAAGGCGCGCAGAAAAAGATAGAAGGCTTTAACTTTGACTCTCGTAAAGATGTTGTTAAGTATGACGATGTGATGAACCGTCACCGTATGGCAACATACAGCATGCGCTCCGAGATTTTAAAACAAGCTAATATCAGCAAGCGTGTTAATGAATTTATTGACTCAGAAGTTAAGGCTATTGCTGGTTCACCACATGCTGTAACTGACAAGTTTGAAGACATGATTAAGCACGTTTTTCCGTTTGACGACAAAACACTAGATAGACTTTTTGATTTGCCTGAGCACGATTTTGAAAAAGAGTTTATTAAAGAAGCTCGCAAACTTTACGACGACCAGGAGTCGCGATTTGGCGAAGAAATACTACGCAAAATTGAGCGCGATATGTACTTGCAAACCCTTGATAATTACTGGATGAATCACCTAGAAAACATGCAACATTTGCGTGAAGGAATTGTGTGGATGTCTGTTGGTCAGCGTGACCCGTTGGTAGAATATCGACGCCAATCCCAAATTATTTTTGAGGCTATGCAGGTTAATTTGCGCCACGAAGTAGTGAAGTCATTATTCCACGCCAGGCCAATCGATGCATCACAACTAGACAGGGCAGTAGAAACTGAGCTCACCAAAGCAGCCCGCAAATCGGTTGATAATGCAGATAAAATTATCGACGCCGAAGAATTTAGCGAAACCGATTTTAAAACAGAAAAACAAGATACGCTAGCAAAGAAAAAACAGGCTGAAAAAAAGCGTAAGAGTCGCAAGGCCGAGCGGCAACGTCGCAAGAAGGGCCGTCGCTAGCTTCGGGTTTCACATAATGCATATTTTGAACAAAAACCTGCTTCAAAAATCTTCTTCGTATATTAAATACGGCTCTGATTTTGTGCTCGGCTTGTATCTCAAACTGGACTATTGTATGAAACCCGAAGCAGAGTCCCTGGTAAATTAACAATGAAACATAAAGTATCTGAGATAGTTTTAAAAAACGGTGCCAGAGGGCTTATAGTTAATGTCCCTGACGCTACGGTTATGTCATTTGAAATAAATTTTCGGGCCGGTGAATATCTAGTAGAGCGTGAAAAATGGGAAACACCTCACATAATGGAGCATTTGCTTCTAGGCGCTAACAAAGACATTCCTAAGGCACGTCATTTCCAGGCCGAATTTGAAAAAAATGGTGCATACTGTAATGCAAGCACAGGAACACACGACATTGTTTACGAGGCCGAATGCGCTGATTTTGAATGGCAAAGAATTTTGGATTGGCTACTAATCGCTATCACTAAACCACTTTTTCTAGAAGAAGAATTTAAAGCCGAAGTCGGAAACGTTCGTGAAGAATTAACTGCTAGATCCAACAATCATTTTAGACACCTCAGTATTGCCCTCCGTGAGGCTTATGGCTTTTATAGCGTCACCGACCAAGAGCGTTTGAAACTTATGAAAAACGTAAAACCGGATGATATAAAAGTCCATTACAAAAACACACATACTTCTAGCAATATGCGCTTTGTTATCGCTGGTAAAATTACTCAAACTCGCAAAAAACAAATTAAAGAGGCGTTCGGAGCTGTGGAGTTGCCAAAGGGAACAGGAAGAAAAGCGTTACCCAACGAAATACCTAAAATTCTAAAAAAACCTTTAAAAATTCGTAATCGCACAGTGGATAATTATTATTTTTATTTTGACACTTTTCTTCGGCGTCGTATGGACGACGATGAGTTAACCGCCATGAGTTTACTGAACGGCATGCTGACAGAAACGCTCTATTCTAGGATTCTAGGCACTGCCAGGGAAAAAGGACTTGTTTATAGTATGAGTTCTGGAGTGGCCTTTGAAAATTCCAGTACCAACTGGTGGTTTGGCGCACAGGTGCGTCCAGATAATGTCCACCAACTTTTTGGTATCATGACTAGCGAGCTGAAAGAAATTTTTAAAGGTGGTTTAACCAAAGAAGAAATAGACTCGGCCAAACAAAGACGACTCGGCGCGCATCAACGTGGTCACCAGACTGTGGCGGGCATGGCCAACTATTATGCATCACGTTACTTTTTTGACGATACATATATAGACTATGATATTTTGCCAGAACACATAAAGTCAGTAACCAAAACCCAAATTACTAATGGTGCCAAAGAACTTTTCTCTGAAAAAGTTTGGGGACTAGGCGTGTTTGGAAATCCAGTCAAGGGCGAAGTTGAATCATTAGTCGAACAACTCAACCAACTTTGGGAGCATTAAATGGAAGCTTTAAAAAAGAACATCGAGGAGCTAAAAACTGAACTCAATAATTCTTTGAGTAAAATTAATTTTGTAGAAAAATCATCACAACTGAAAGCACTTTTAAAAAAGTCTTCAGAACCGGACTTTTGGGAAAACAGCGAAAAAGCCTCTGTACACATGCAGACCCAGAGTAAACTAGAGTCGGAAATTAGTCCTTGGAGAGATTTAAAAAAATCTTTATACGAACTAAGCGAGATGGCCGACCTAAAAGATGAGAGCCTGTTGGCAGACCTACAAAAACAGCTAAGCGATATAACAACAAAATTTACTGAGCTTAAAAAACAACTTAGATTTAATGGACCTTTTGATTCCCATGACGTGTTGCTGAGTATCCATGCTGGGGCAGGCGGTACCGACGCCCAAGATTGGACAAGTATGTTAATGCGAATGTATTTGCGCTGGGCCGAAGGCAATAATGTAAAAACAAGAATTTTAGAAGAGTCATCTGGCGAAGAAGCCGGTATAAAAAGTGTAGACATTGAACTCTGTGGTGATTTTTTGTACGGCAAACTCAAAGGCGAACACGGCGTCCACAGACTAGTCAGACTTAGCCCATTTAACGCCAATAATTTGCGCCAAACCAGCTTTGCTAAAGTTGAAGTCCTGCCCAAAATAGACATCCCAGACGAGGTGCCGATTGATGAAGCTGATTTAAGGGTTGATGTATTTCGGGCTGGTGGACACGGTGGACAGAGTGTTAACACTACAGATTCGGCGGTTAGAATAACTCATATTTCAACTGGTATCGTTATTAGTATCCAAAATGAGCGTTCTCAACTACAGAATAAGGAAACAGCTATGACGATTTTGCGGTCCAAACTGGCTCAACTGGCGTCACAGCAGCATCTAGAAAATTTGGCAGGCATAAAAGGTCCAAACCAATCTGCAGAGTGGGGCAATCAAATCCGAAGTTACGTACTGCATCCATATAATATGGTAAAAGATTTGCGTACAAATTATGAAACATCGCAGGCGTCTGATGTACTAGACGGTAATCTGGGTCCCTTCATCGAAGCCTATTTAGAAAAAGAGCTATAATTATAGTGTGAAAGAAGAACTTGCTTTTGGCTCAGCAGAGATTAATGACTCGCAAAAACAAATTTTTATTGAAACCGTTGCCAAGTTTAATCCTTTTTTCAAAGAAGAAATATTTGAGTATCCTGGCGACGAAGAATTACCAGGACTAGGTGACGGATATCAGAAATCACTGTTTTTTCAATTTACTCTTGATACAAAAAACGTAGTTGTTTCTATTAACGAAACCTTTAACGCAAAAGACCATGAACCAGAAGAAGTCGAACATCAAGTTTTAGTCCAAGAAGTAACCCCCAGAGCCGACGGCAGTAAGGTTATAATTTCTAAAAAGTATGCGGTTACAAAAGATATTGACAGTAGTGTAATGTCTCCTGAGTATAATGAAAGATATTACGAAAAAGACCCAAACACCTCTGGTAGAATCAGGTTAATTCGTTCAAACGAAAGCGATACAATGAGGAAACTATTTAATCACACGGGAACTGATGATTTTGATACGGCAGTTGCTAGCTTGTTGGCAACAATAAAAAAGAATAAAGAGTTCGAAAAATCAATTGGTGTTTACGGATTTAATAACGAGCGATTTTTAGAGGTAATGAGTATTTTAAATCACTTTGGTTAATTAAACGTGAGCTTAAAATACCCGCTAACTTTTGTTATACTGTCTAAATATGATTCTTCTGGACAGGGTAACAAAAACATACGCCAAACGAAACGGTTCAGCACTAGAGAGAATAACTCTTCATATTGAACCGAATGAGTTTGTGATAGTTGTTGGTCCTAGTGGCGCTGGCAAATCGACATTGTTAAAACTGTTAACACGGGAAGAAAAACCAAGCAGTGGTAAAATTGTGGTTGGTGGTATTGACTATGAGCAGTTAAAAGATCGCAACATACCTCAGCTTAGGCGCAGAATTGGCGTGGTTTTTCAGGACTTTAAGCTTTTACCCAATAAAACCGTTTATGAAAACGTCGCCTTCGCGCTAGAAGTAGTAGGTATCGGCAACCGTGAAATCAGGCACACCGTGCCCAAAGTTCTAAATATTGTGGGACTTAAAGGCAAGGAACGTAACTACCCTAGGGAACTTTCTGGTGGCGAGCGTCAGCGAGTAGCAATCGCCAGAGCTATAGTACGCCAACCAAAGATTTTGATTGCTGATGAACCAACCGGTAACTTGGACCCAAAACACGCCTGGGACGTAATAAAAGTTTTAGAAAAAATTAACAAATATGGCACAACGGTACTTTTAACGACACATAACCAGGAGATTGTTAATAAACTTAGGCGAAGAGTAGTGGTGATTGACGACGGCCGAATAGTCAGCGACAAAGCGCGCGGAACATATAACATCTAAAGGACAAGATTTTAATCATGAACGACCAACCGTCACACAGATTTATAACTTTAGAAAGAATTATTAAAGGCGGAGTAGTTAACTTTTTCCGCAACCTCTCGCTCAGTATTGCAGCCACGGCCGTAATGGTAGTAACACTTACAATTGTGCTTTTTTCGGTGATTGCAAATGCTACTTTTAACAATACAATCGCTCAAATTAACGAAAAAATCGACGTGTCCGTATATCTAAAAGATTCCGTTACGGACGAACAGCGCAATGGCTTCATTAGCCAGCTAAAATCTTTGCAAAATGTAAAAAGTGTTACCTATATATCTAAAGATGATGCGCTTAAACAATATCGGGCTGACAACCAAGACAATCTAGATTTGCTTTTAGCAATTTCTCAGACCGACAACCCATTGCCGGCAACGCTCAAAGTTAAACCCGTAAATCCAGAATTTATAAATGAAATTAAAGATGTTGTAGAATCTAAAAATAACAAGGATTTACAGTCTGACAATACGTCATATTCAGGAGACCGCAAAGATGCAATAGATAAGATTAGCGCGGCTACAGCGTTTTTTAGAAAAGCAGTCTTTGTTGGTGTAGTTGTTTTTGCGATTATATCGATGTTAATTATCTTTAATACAATCCAAATGGCCATCTTTAACCGTCGTGACGAGCTAACAATTATGCGTCTGCTAGGTGCAAGTACCTGGTATATAAGAGGACCGTTTATTGTAGAGACTATGCTCTACGGTATAGTAGCAGCAATCGTTTCTATCGCTGTTTGTAATGGGCTATTTGTTGTGCAATCCCAAGCCTTTGATGCCAGCACGCTCGGACTACTCGATATAAAGTTTGCTAATCAATATTTTGCTGATAATTTTTGGTTGTTCTTAAGTGTTCAACTGCTTGCTGGCATGGGAATTGGAGCACTATCAGCGTTGATAGCTACTAAAAAATATCTTAGGTTTCATCAGTCTAAGCAACGACGTTTCCGCACAGTTAAAGACAGTCTGTAAAATACAATTTAGGGGTTGCCAAAAACGCTTATGAATGGTATACTCCTAAGGAGTAAATCTAAAATAAAAACTATAATAAGCTATATGAGTATACTCAGCCAAAAACCAAAAAATTCACTTATCAAATCAAGCGTAGCTCTTTTAATTACGGTCGTTTTTGGTGTTGCTATGTATGGGCCAGTGTATGTTGCTGCCGATAAGTACCAAGACCAAATTAATGCGCTTAAAGCTCAAAACGAGCAAAAAGCTCAAGTCCAAGACATTCTTAGTGTAGAAGCATCTTCATTAGCTGATGCAATAGCGAAATTGCAAGCTCAAATCGACGCAGCACAAGCTAGAATTAATCAGTTGAGCGCTGAAATAGAACAGCTTAGAATCCAAATTCATGATGCCGAAATAGAACTGGCCAAACAAAAAAACTTATTGGGTGAATCAATCAAAGCTATGTACGTTTCCGGCGAGATTAGCACGGTAGAAATGTTAGCTACTAGTAAAGACCTTAGCGACTTCTTTGACAAACAACAATATCGAGAAAGCGTCCAGTCCAAAATTAAGAGTACGTTAGACAAAGTTACCCAACTAAAACTTGATTTAGCTACTAAGAAAGACATTATAGAAAAGTCTTTGGCAGAACAGCAAAGTTTACAAGCTCAATTAGCTGCCCAAAGAGTCGAAAAAGACAGAGTGTTAGCACTTAACCAAGGTCAACAAGACCAACTAGAGGCCGAAATTCAAAAGAATAATTCCGAGATGAGTCGTCTGCGGGCCGAACAAGCCGCCGCCTACGCCGCCTACACAGCTCGCAACGGTGGCGCAATGTATGGTGTGGGTGAAGCTGGCAATGGTGGATACCCATCAATTTGGGCTAATTCTCCACAAGATTCTATGGTAGACAACTGGGGTATGTATAACCGTGAATGTGTAAGTTACGTTGCCTGGAAGGTTGAAAGCACTGGAAGATTTATGCCTTATTGGGGTGGTATTGGCAATGCTTATCAGTGGATAGGCAATGCTCGCAATGCAGGGATACCTGTAGATAACACGCCAACAGTAGGGTCTGCTGTGGTATGGGACTCAAATGATGGACTTGGTTTCTTGGGCCACGTTGCCTTCGTAGAGGTAGTAAATGGTGACCGCTCAATCGAAGTTAGCCAATATAACTTTGTTCATGGCACATTCAGCCGTATGCATGTATCCGGTGGCGAAGTAAACGGGCTCGATTTTATACACTTCTAGGCCAAAACCTGGGTGTTAATACGCCTAAGCGTAAGCTATAATGTAGAGAGTTAATATTAATCCTAGGAGAGTTTGTTTTGCATCCAGAAACCAATCATCATTTAGAAATGCCAAAGAAGTTTAACTACAAAAAAACTGCCGTTAACATACTGATTTTGGTTATAGTTTTTGGGCTAGGGTTGGCTGTAGGTAGCGAGCGAATAAATTGGGGACCAGATGGTATTTTTAGAAAATCAGTCCAAAACACCGCCGATAATAAACTTGATTATAGTGGTGTTGAAGAACTGTACAGCGCCCTAAAAGATGGATTCGACGGCCAACTAGATGCCCAAAGTCTGGAAGACGGGCTAAAGGCTGGGCTTGTAAAGTCTGCTGGTGATCCTTATACAGAATTTCTTAATGCAGAGGCGACCAAAGAGTTTAATGAGCAGTTAAACGGTACTTTTGAAGGCATCGGTGCCGAACTTGGCAAAGAAAAAGAATCTGTCATAATCATTTCGCCAATAGACGGTTTTCCAGCTCAAAAAGCCGGAATTAAAGCTCGTGACATTATCAGTAAAATAAATGGCGAATCGGCATATGACATAAGCATTACTGATGCGGTTAAGAAAATCCGCGGTCAGAAGGGTACTGTTGTAAAACTAGAAGTTGTTCGGGATGGTAAAACCCTTAACTTTGAAATTACGCGCGAACAAATTAACATTCCAAGCGTAAAAACCGAGATAACTCCTGAAAACATCGGAATTATAAAAATATCTAGATTTGGTGATGACACAGCTGAGTTGGTAGAAAAAGCCGCCAAAGACTTCAAGCAAAAAAACGTCAAAGGTGTAATTTTAGACATGCGCGGCAATCCTGGCGGTCTGTTGGACGCGTCTGTAAAAGTCTCTAGCATTTGGTTGCCAAAAGGCAAACTAGTGTTAGATGAAAAACGCGATGGCAAAGTAGTTAATAGCTTTAAAGCCAATGGCAATTCAATTTTATTAGGAATACCAACGGTAGTCATGATAGATGGCGGAAGTGCTAGCGCCAGTGAAATTACCGCTGGAGCATTACACGATAACAAGGTAGCAACTATTATAGGACAAAAAAGTTATGGCAAAGGTAGTGTCCAAGAAATCCGTCAACTTCAAGACGGTGGAGTGCTAAAAGTTACAATTGCACGCTGGTTTACACCATCTGGCCGTAATATCGACAAAGAAGGTATCGAGCCAGACCAAAAAGTAGAAATTAGTGATGCTGATGCCACTGCCAAGCGCGATCCACAAAAAGACGCGGCTATCGCCAAACTCCGTTAAGGTTCATGACTGCAAGAACAAATAAGAGGTTGCCAGAGGGGCAATGCCAATGTATCATTAATGTAAACAAAGGTTTAGGTTAAGGGGTTTTTAAATTGGCTAAGCAGACTAAGTATATATTTGTTGTGGGTGGAGTCTTGTCCGGAGTAGGCAAGGGTATCACGGCCGCCTCGATGGGGACTATACTCAAGAGTCGCGGATTTTCTGTAAACATCCAAAAACTTGACCCATACCTTAATGTAGACGCCGGTACACTCAACCCGGCAGAACACGGCGAATGTTTTGTTACTAAAGACGGCGCCGAGACTGACCTAGACCTTGGCCACTATGAAAGGTTCCTAGACATAGAAACTACCCAGAGCAGTAGTGTCATGAGTGGTCGCTTGCTACTTAAACTTATTTCTGATGAGCGTGCCGGCAAATTCCTCGGTAAAACCGTACAGGTTATTCCACACCTGACAAATGCTATCCAGGAACAAATCCTAAAAGCATCCGAGGGCTACGACATTCATATTGTAGAGATTGGCGGAACTGTAGGCGACTATGAAAGCCCGGCATTTATCGAGGCGGTGCGCGAATTTGGTCTGCGTCTGGGACGTGAAAACTATTTGTTTACACATGTAGTATATTTGCCTTATCTTGGTGCTAGTGGCGAGATAAAGACCAAACCTGCCCAAAATGCTGTACGAGATTTACGTTCTACCGGAATTGTTCCAGATATTTTAGTTGCCAGAAGTGAAAATAAATCACCTAACGAAGTTATCGACAAACTTAGCCTTTATGGTGGTGTAGCTAAGGAAGCAATAGTACTACTACCTAACGCTAGCAGTATTTATCAAGTGCCGTTAACGCTAGAAGATAACGGAATCGGTGACGTCATATTAAAGCGACTTGGCTTAAAATCCCGCAAATCAGATTTAAAAGGATGGAGGACATTTGTTAAAAAAGCCTTGTCTGAGCCCAAAGTCGTCTATGAAATCGCAGTTGTCGCCAAATATCTTAACAACCAAGACACCTATATGTCTGTTTTTGAGGCTCTAAAAGCTGCAGCTTGGCAGAGTGGTGTTGGTATAAATATCTCATGGATAAATGCCGAAGATTACAATGTAGCTGACCTAAAACGTTTTGACGGAATCGTCGTTCCTGGTGGCTTTGGTAACAGAGGCGTAGAGGGCAAAATAAAGTCAGCCGAATATTGTTTGCAAAACAAAGTACCTTACTTGGGATTATGTTTAGGCATGCAAGTAGGATTGATAGCTGCGGCCAGAAAAGCCGGTTTATCCGGCGCCAATTCTACAGAAATTGACCCTGACTCTCCGCATCCTGTGATATCAACTATGGACGAGCAAAAAGGCAAAGAAAACACCGGTGGAACGATGCGACTAGGCGACTACCCATGTGTACTTAGCAAAGGTTCTTTGGCGGAAAAATGTTATGGTGCTTCAAAGATTGTCGAGCGACATCGTCATCGCTACGAAGCAAATAATAAATATCGGAATCAGTATGAAAAATGGGGGATTATTGCTAGTGGTCAAAGTCCCGACTCTAAGTTAGTTGAAATTATAGAAGTTAAAGAGCATCCTTTTTTCATTGGTAGTCAATTTCACCCAGAATTTAAATCACGCCCAAATCGACCGCATCCAATGTTCCTAGGCTTCATAAAAAGCCTCAAATAAGCTTTAGCAGTATTGACTTTTTGGGCTATGCGTGTTAACATAAGCGCTATGAGTGATTCAAAACAAAAAATGATTTTAGTAGTAGAAGACGATGACAATCTAGCCAGCGTATATGAAACTCGTTTGCAAGCAGAAGGTTTTGCTACCAAGCGCGTACCAAATGGTGAAGACGCATTGTCGGTTGCTCTAACGACCAAGCCTGACCTTATATTGCTTGACGTTATGATGCCAAAAGTTAGCGGTTTTGATGTACTAGACATCCTGCGAAACACACCAGAGACAGCCCAGGTAAAAGTAGTTATGCTAACAGCCCTAAGCCAAGAGTCTGATAAAGAAAGGGCCAAAACCTTAGGCGTAGACGAATATTTGGTGAAGTCCCAGGTTGTAATTGCTGACGTAGTAGACCGTATCAAAGAACACCTCGGAGTTTAATGAGAAATGAATCAAAAAGCCCGAATTTAATTCGGGCTTTTTTCAAAACAAAATTTTAAAAAATTTAGACTACACTCACTTCGGTGCGAGGTACAGAGCGTCCAGAAAAAGTCTTAACTCGGCGAGTTTTAAAAGCTACGGTGCCATCTTTGGCTGCGTGGATGGTAAAGTTACGGCTAAGCATAGTGCCTGGACCGGACCGTTTATTCATGCCAACTTGCCTAACGATAACTTGACCAACTTTTACAGATTGGCCACCATAAAGCTTAACACCTAGTCGGGGACCGGCATTATTATGATTATTCTTGCTACTTCCACCAGCTTTTACTTTACTCATTGTTGTTCCTTAAATTCGTTCTAATACTACAAGTTCACGCGCGACAATCTGATTATCACGGTTATATATCAAATCTTTACTGTCTACATGAACAAAACTCATACGATTATACCCCAGTTCCTCGAGGTGGTCAAGTGTAGAAAGGTGCTTAAAACCGTTTTTTGTCTTCCAGGCGGGCACAGCGATACACAGTCTGAAACCGGGTTGAGTTTGGTGCGCAGTATTTTGCAAAAATTTTTTGTGGATTGTATTGCAATCACTGATGATTTTGGCTAAAGTTTCTTGGTCTGGAAGGCTAGATAAAGCCCTGCCTAAGTATGTCTCACAGGCGATGACCGAATCCTGAGCCATTAGTTTAGTGTCAGAGAACCATTGGTGCGATGTAGCGTCTGCTGTTTCTAGGGAGTAATTGCTATTAATGTTCCTACGTAATTTTAGCCATTCTAGGTTTTTGGACGAGTAATCAATCATTCTGGGCTCTAAATCGGTGCCGAAACAGTCTATTCCCGCCAGCAATGCTTCCTGAAGTAAAACTCCCGTTCCACAAAACGGGTCTAGTAAGGTTTGGCCAGCGCGTGCGCCAGACAAATTAATAATGGTTTGAGCCAATTTTGGGGGTAGCATGCCAACGCGGGCATCACGCATCGGTCTTTGTTGGTCACGAGAAGCGTAGTCGTCTATATCCTGCTCATATATTGTTTGCGCCAAAATTGTTTTGCCCTCTTTGGTACCAATAAAAACTAGCTCCCATCCACGCTCGGCTGTTAGTTTGTTATATAAAACTTGAGCACTGTTTAGAGCATTTTCTTTGTTGGGAACAATTCGTACACTTCTACCATAGTTTTTGGCGATTTTTTTTAGGCCTAGGGCGCTGGCATTAATCCGAGCCGTGGTAACAGCAATATCGTAGGTGCTGAGACCGACAGTAAGTTTGCCGGGGGGCACAAAATCTAGGTACTGAGGAACAACGCGGGTAAGATAATCGTTTATTTGA
>JAYUAP010000029.1:0-2311 GCA_043741255.1 Candidatus Saccharimonadota bacterium
TGGTTTAACAAAAACGATAAAAAATACCAAAAAACACGTAGAATTAAATCAAGAAAGCTATCATAATTCTAGAAACGAGGTTGTAGCTAATATGTTCGAGTATCAAACATATCCCCTGGTGTCCGGAAAACTTTTTAACATCACCCGAAAAGCAAAGTAACTTCTTGTTTAATTTTAGCTAAGAAGTTATGTATCCTGAAGTATTTTGGTATAATTTATGTTGAGTTTTGTAAAAAACGGTAAGTTAAACCTAATGGGGAGTGGCCAAGTGGTAAGGCACTGGTTTTTGGTACCAGCATTCGGGGGTTCAAATCCCTCCTCCCCAGCCAGCAGCTAATTAACAGAGATAGACCGTACTGCTATGCAACGGTCTTTTTATTTTGTAAAACTTCTTAACAGGGTTAGTTAGGTTCGAATCCTGTTATCTTCCTGGCGCAGCATATTCTGTCAAATGCAACAGCTAAGTTTAGAGATGTCTCTAGTAAATGACATAGCGACCAGCTTAAGAGCTTCTGACATCGTAGGGAATACGGGCAGCATTTCTAAAACATCATCAATTGTATTTTTATTCTTCACAAGCACCATTGCTTGGGCTATTAGATCGCCGGCATCCGCACCGAGGATATGTACGCCCATAATAACCTTTGTTTCGGGGTGTATTGCCATTTTTATGACTCCCTCTATTCGCTTTGTTATTAAGGCTTTTGGCAACTTATCAAAAGTGATTGTACGGCAGGCGCAAACTTTAAGCTCTTTCATCTGTCGTTCTTCTGTATAGCCAACGGAAGCAAGTTGTGGGTCTGTAAAGACTGTCCACGGTACAGAATCATAACCTACGCTATGGGTAGAGCCAGTCATGGCATTTTCTACGGCATATGAGCCTTCTTTGCCAGCCGTAGTCTCAAGCCGTAATGGCAGATTTGTGACATCACCTACGGCAAAAATGTGAGGTCGTGATGTCTGCAGGCTATGCTCGACTTGTATAAGTTGCTTATCGTCTGTTTGCACGCCAGCATTCTCGAGGTGCAAATCAGCAGTATTTGCTTGCTTGCCCGCCGCAAGCAAAATCTCGTCCACGACGACCGTCTGCTCGTTTGAGCCGTTAGTATAACAAACCAGCTTTTTGCTGTCCGTATTTGTTATTTGTTTTATGTGAGAGTTTGTTTTTATCGATATACCCTCCGCCTCAAGTATTTGCTGAAGCTTGTTGGTTAGCTCTGACTCCGCGCTCGGCATAATGCTTTTAGACCGTTGCACCAATGTAACTTGGCTACCGAATCGAGCATACATTTGCGCCAGCTCTAAGCCAACAGGACCAGCCCCGATGATCGCCAAAGACGCGGGAACACTCTTAAGCGCCATTACTTCATTGTGCGTGATATAGCCAGCTTCGATTAAGCCTTCAATATTGGGCACGATGGCTGTTGAGCCAGTTGCGACAATAAACTTGTCGGCTTCAATGGTTTTATCGCCAACTTTTACGCTATGCTCAGTAACAAAACTAGCCCTACCCGTTATGAGGGTAACGTACTCTAGGCTTTTCATTACTTGTTCATACTTTTGCCCTCGCAGTTGCTCTACTAAAGCTATCTCATCAGCTACGACAGCCCTGTAATCAGCATTGTCAACTGACAGCTCGATACCACGCACGCCGTGGTGCTTTGCCGTATGCACCAACTCTGCGGCGTGAAGCAGGGTCTTTGACGGCACGCAGCCAACATTGACGCATGTGCCGCCAAGCGGTAAGCCCTCGTTTATAAGTGCGGTTTTGCATTTGAGGTCGTTGGCTTTAATAGCGGCAGCAAAGGCTCCCGCGCCCCCGCCAATAATAATTAAGTCGTAATGTTCCATATCGTTACCTTTCTACATTAATAGTCGTGAATGCTCCAGCCTGCCATAGTGAGAAACTCATAATTCCGAAGCCCTCCTTTTTATAAATTGAAATTGACTAGCAACAATCATTTTTATTACGGTAATTCCGGCGAATCAGAAAGACGCTCAGTGTAAACGCTAATATTCCGAAAATAACTATGCCGAATGCGTTTGCCGAAAGGAATGAAAAAACTGTGGCTGTACCCAGTGCGGCTAAAAGCGGTAGCCCTAAGCAACACAGTACGGCTGCAGCAGGAATAAATAGTAAGCTTTTCGGTATCTTGGCTTTCGGTTGTTGGTTTTTAGCCATCTCCTGCTCCTACCATGCTCATATTATTACCTAATTTGTGTGAGATAGACAACTATGAAACGCGCTTACTCGACAGCCAGCTGCTTGTCCCGTATTACAAATTTGCTCCTAATACCCTCTACGAGTGAT
>JAYUAP010000030.1:0-2301 GCA_043741255.1 Candidatus Saccharimonadota bacterium
ACATATGCTTTATCTGTTTTAGAACGTCTATATTCCAAAGGTGTTAATGTCGAAAACCGCACGGTTGAAGAAAATGGGATAGAAGTTTTAATATGGAATTCTCAAAACCAAAGATATATTTCTGTTTATGGTGTTGCAAACAAAACATCTTTTATTATGCTAACAATATTTGGGTATACTCCTGAGAAAGAATCATCAAATGAAATAAAGGAAATAATACAAAACTTCAAAGTTCAGCAAGGTTCAACGTCTGAGCCATCAAATGATATTGAGTACTCATCTGTTGCAAAAGCACTTGCAGATTTAAGTCAAAAAGATGGGGTTGAAATGAATGTATCGCAAGGCTGGACGATAATTACTGAACGCAATGGCACAACTACAACTATGTGGTCATTCGCGCCAACTGATAATCCTGCCTATCCCGCCGTTGCGAAAAGAGTGTTCTTTGAAGATCAAGGCGGCTGGTATGTAACAATGAGTATTTTGTGTGAAGCGAGTAAAGAAGCCTGCGATAAATTCAACCAAGATTTTGTAAATCTAAACGAAGAAATGAAAAAATACGTCTTGAAAGACCAGCTACAAAAGTATCTTGAAAAACTACAAGGAAAATAGGTGTTAATTATTTATGAAGCAAATGAGTCTCGCGTTCCATGAGTTGCCTAACAATGCGTGCAGCGGATTTTTGGGAGTCTGCGGCTTCGAGTAACATTTTTCTGGCTTCGGGTTTTCCCTGCTCCCAAGCAGAATCTCAGCCCGCCCAAAATCCGCTAACGCAAACCGTTAGGCACTTCTCAAATATTCTACAAATTGTAATCAGCAGAAAAAGCCTCAATAATGGAGTACTAGATCAAAATGCCCACAAGCCATGTCTATCTCCCACCGACCACACCCCAAGAACCAGAAAAATATGCTATTAATAAACAAAAATCGGACCTTTCCATCGATGAAAAAGTATTTATTTCATTCTTCATTACACCAGCGGTGCCAGCCGCGATTCTATCCTTCTTTTCCCTTTCATCAGGAAGCATTATCGTCGGTGGTATTATTTTTTTAGGTGCATACTTGGTTGCTGGCGTGCATGTTCTCGTGCTCGGAGTTCCAGCGTTTCTACTCGGTCAGCGGCTTAATGCTATTAATTGGTGGGTGTGCGTAATTGTGGCATTTCTAATTGGCGGCTCACCGATAGGGATTTGGGATGGATGGCGTAGTTTTATTCCTTTTGCTCTTTTTGGCGCAAGTGGAGGTCTTGCATTTTGGCTGCTCTGGGAGTTTTGGGTTCACGCGGATCAACCAATAAAGAGCTAGATAATGTACTCGATAAAAAGATTGTATATATTTATCGCCCATGATATTTCCGAACTACATTTCGGAGATTAACAAAAGCAGTGCCTAACAAAGCGTGCAGCGGATTTTTGGGAGTCTGCGGCTTCGAGTAATATTTTTCTGGCTTCGAGTTTTCTCTGCTCTCAAACAGAATCTCAGTCCGCCCAAAATCCGCTAACGCAAACCGTTAGCCGCCTTCCTTCATTTCTTAGAACCTTTCCAATCCAAATCTGGGTGTATTGACATAGCATATACATATTGCTATACTCTGCCTTGATGAATATCAGATACACACTCCACAATATTGTCTTTGAATGGGATAGCAAAAAAGCTGTTGCTAATTTTCGTAAGCACAAAATCAAGTTTGAATTGGCTTGCGAAGCGTTTTTTGACCCTTTTGTTTGTTACCTCGATGAAGAAATTATTGGCAGTGAACTTCGAGAAAGAATCGTTGGGTTAACCACCACTTGGTTGCTACTTTATATCGTTTATGCTATGCGTGGTGATGTTATCCGTATCATTTCCGCCTGATTGGTTACAAATGAGGAAAGAGAAGAATATGAAAATCAATAAAATTTCCCAGCACTTACAAAAAGACCGCCCTATGACAATGGTTAGCATTCGTATCCCCAACGATGTGATTGATGACCTGAAACGTGTTGCGCCCATGCTTGGCTTTTCTGGCTATCAGGCTTTAATTAAGGCTTATGTTGGTCAAGGTTTACGAACAGACCTTGAGCGTCTTGAAAGCAGTGTAGAAATCTCCGCATTAATTAAAAGTCTGCGAAAGAAAGGTGTCAAGGAAGCGATTATCTCGTCTGCTATGGCAGAAGTTCAAAGTTCAACATAAGCCACTTATGGCAAAAACGGCGGCTAACAAAGCGTTCTCAGAAACAAGATCATCAGGAGTGCGGCTGAGATCATCGTCAGATCGTCGATTTCATGCAAATTCGCGCCAAAGATCAAATGCAACGCAAA
>JAYUAP010000031.1:0-2242 GCA_043741255.1 Candidatus Saccharimonadota bacterium
GCCTTCGAATCAGTAAAAGTGCACCTAGAGACTTATAAAAACAAAATTAAAGATATTTATAAAAAAGCTAAGGCCAAACAAAATTCCATCAATAAAAAAATTGATAGTAAAAAATAACACTTTAGAGCTTGACCTAATAAACCCAAAAGACGTATGATTTACAAATAAGAAAGGTAAATTATTTATGATAAAAAACATCACAGTTAAAAGAACCACGCTAATCCTAATCGCATTTGCGGTTTTGGCATTTGGTCTAGTTATAGGAACAAGCATTACAAGTGCTGAATCAGGCACAGGCTCAGGACAGACACTAACTCCTGAAAAACAAGCAGAACTTGAAAAGAAAAAACAAGAGCGTCAAGTAGAACTTGAAAAGAAAATGGAAGAGCACAAAGCAGAGTTAGAGTCTAAAAAAACCGAGCTTGAAGCCAAGCATGAAGAAAATAAAGAGAAATTTACAGAGAAGCGACTAGAAGCTTGCAAGAAAAAAGAAGCAAGAATCAATCAATCTATGCAGAAAATTGCTGAGCGAAAAACCAAGCAAGTAGAAGTCTTTAACAAAATTGCCGAACGCACTATGAACTTCTACGAAGAAAAAGGTCTAACTTTGGCAAATTACGATGCACTTGTTACAGACGTAACGGCCAAAGAAGCTATTGTAGAAGCCGAAATTGCAAACCTTAAGTCCTCGACTGTAGATTTCAAATGTGACAGCGATGACCCGCTTAAAGTATCTGACGTGTTCAAATCTGCCCGCGAAGGTGTAGTTACTGCAATGAAAGAATATAAAACAGCTGTAAAAAACTTAGTTGTTGGTGTTAAGTCTGTAGCTTCTACTACAGAACACAAGGAAGGGGACCAATAAGATGAAAATAACTAAAAATTCTAGTGGTTTTGCAATTTTTGAAGTAATCACTATAGTGGCTGTCGTTGCTATTTTGGGATTTGCTGGTTGGATGGTTTATGATCGCCAACAATCCAAAAACACTGCAAACTCTAGTCAAACAACAGCAAATACAAATCAAAAGAGTGATGTAGCTCAGGCCCCAAAGATTAGCAAAGCAGGTGATTTATCAACTGCTGAAAAAGCTTTGGACGGAACAAATGTTGAGTCTAGTACTGAAGAAACTCAGCTAAACTCCGACTTGTCTTCTTTATAAGATAATTTAAACAAATTAAAAAACCGGTTTGTAATAGACCGGTTTTTTAATTTGGGGTGCCTGACGAGGATTGAACTCGCGACCTTCGGAACCACAACCCGACACTCTAACCAGCTGAGCTACAGGCACCTCGTCATAAACGACGGTCCACTTACAGAAAGTAAATATAATTTATTTTCTTCCACTTTCTAGTCGTTTATTCCTCTCAGTTTTTTAAACAGTCGGACTGGCAAAGCCACTCCTTGGTTCAAAAAACTGTGCTTCGCATCAAAACAACAGGGGTAATTGTACCCTAAAGTGATAAAAGTTGCAACTGCTACCTACCGGCTTTGCGGTCTTGTTTATCTTTGTACATTAGATAATCGGCTACAGATAAAATATCAGTAAGTTCGCTTTGACGAGTTGGCTTATCTTTTAGATACAAATCCTCGATGTTATCCATACTAAGGTCTACCAGACCCATTGACGCACCAACTTTAACTGATTCACCGTTACTTAAAGTGACGGGATGGATAATATCACGACTTAGTTCATCGGTTTTGGTTTCTAAATCTTCACGCTTGATATCGTCCAAAAGAATTACAAATTCATCACCACCCATCCGGTGAACGCTGTCATAGCTACGGATGGAATTTTTCATGCGGTCAGCAACCTGGGCTAAAACTTCGTCACCGGCTTTATGACCGTAAGTATCATTTACTGCCTTAAAACCGTCTAAATCAATAGCAACTACTGCCATGGCCGTACTATTACGGTAAGCTCTTTCTAGCATTTCTTCAAACCGGTTAGGAAATGATTTTTTATTCCATAAACCAGTTAGGCCGTCTTTGGTAGAATCATCTTCTATCTCTATACTCAGGATGACTTGTTTAGTTTCCGATGGAAGTTTCTCAGTAGCTAGGTAGTTTCTTATAGCCGTTGGCTGCGTTGGGTCCCAAAGCGTCTGATATGTATTTCTTAAACCGGCAATAGCAACACTGACGGCCGTATCAGCCGGAATGAACTCACTTGGTTGTCTTACTAAGCCGAAATCTTGGATTTCTACTTTATCGATAGTTTCAATCATCTTTTTACCTCACTTG
>JAYUAP010000032.1:0-12329 GCA_043741255.1 Candidatus Saccharimonadota bacterium
GGACCACAGCCGTCTAGCACGTGAGTTTCGTGGCGATAGACATGAACACCTTTTCGCATCAGCTCATCAACCATTGTACCTATTAATGCATCGTTACCAGATTCTGGGATAGGTGTAGAACTTAGCACCACTGTATCTTGAGGCTTGAGTTTAATGTGTTTGTGGTCACCACTAGCCATACGTTGTAGGGCAGAATTTGGTTCGCCTTGTGACCCAGTACAGACTACGACAATATCTTCGTCCTTCATGTTTCCGGTGCTAGCAATCGGCACAATCGTACCTTTAGGAATTCGAACGAAGCCGTGGCGTACGGCCATTTCTAGGGTACTAACTAGGCTTCTACCGTCCAAGGCAATCTTGCGCCCGTGGTGCGATGCAGCGTTAATTATCATCTGGATACGGTTAATATTGGTAGAAAACATCGCCATAAAAGCTCGCCCTGGCGCGTTTTCCATAATGTCTATAAAGCTTTGTTCAATCGTACTCTCACTAGGTGTACGGCCGGGTCGCTCACAAGTTGTGCTCTCGCTAAGCAAGGCTAGCACGCCTTCATTTCCTAGTTCAATTAAACGCTCTGTATCGGTCTTTTCGTGGTCCAAAGGATTTGGGTCCAAACGGAAGTCACCAGTGTTAATGATACGTCCAACCGGCGTATCCAGCACAATACAAGTACTACCTGGGATAGAGTGCGTTACGCGCACAAATTCTAGGAATAATTCGCCAATTTTTAGCCTTTCATGTGTGTCTTCGTTCATGGCAACGGTTTTTAGCTCAAAGCCGTCTGGCATAGGTAGACCAAAGTTCTCAAAGATTTCTTCTACCCTACCAATACTAAATTTACTACCGTAAACTGGCGCTGGATAAATTGGCAACATGTGAGGCAAACCACCGATGTGGTCAAGGTGACCATGGGTGATGATATAGGCTTTAAGTTTGTGCTTTACGCTGTCTAGATAGCTCATATCGGCCACGCCGTAGTTGATACCCGGCAGGTCGACACCTAAGTCAGACCCGCAGTCCATGATGACAACATCATCTTTGTATTCAACCAAGATAGTGTTTTTGGACCCACCGCCATCCATACCGCCTAGACCGATGATTTTAAGCCTTGGGCTGTCATCGATAAAATTAGCGCGAACGTTTTGCTGGCTCTGAAGTGTGCCGTCGGCGTCTAGATACTGGCTAGCTATCCGGTTGGCGTCATCAGCATTACGCTTTTGCGCCCGTATGGCTTCGCCACGACTGATTGGTCGTTTTGTAGGTTTATCCGGTGTTTCAGTCGGATTTTTAGATTTTTGTTGATTATCGTTCATATATTTTTTCTCCTTTTGCCCTGAGCTTGTCGAAGGGTTTACCTTGACCGTTTCGAGGGTTTTTGTTTATGAATTATTAATTTGTTATTTTCTTAATGATTAAAAAGTCGTTAAATAATGTTTGCCTTAGCGCACCGTTATACAGTGCTGCTGCTGGATGGTACAAAGGTAGAATATTAATTTCTACATCTTCCTCATTGTCCGGGTCCTTCATCATCGCCTTAAATAATTTTCCGTGCACGTTGCTGATAGATACATCTGGTAAAAAGTTACCCATGCTGTGCCTACCTAGAGTTATAATGACCTTTGGCTTGATAACTTTTAGCTCACGCAAAAGATATGGCCAAAAAGCCTTTTTCTCACCCGGCAGTGGGTCGCGGTTATTCGGCGGACGATATTTAACGATATTGGTAACGTACACGTCGCTTCGTAGCAAATTAATGCTACTTAGCATTTCGTCTAACAGCTTACCGGCTGCACCGACGAACGGGATTCCACTGATGTCTTCTTGTTTACCAGGCGCTTCGCCGATAAAAACAATGTCCGCATCGGTGTTCCCATGACCCATGACCAGCTGAGTAGCTGTTTGAGCCAAATCTGGACAGATATTACTTTTGATAATATCTGCCTTAATTTGTTCAAGAGCTTCTTTTTGGCTTAGGTATTTTGACATTCTTAAATAAATTTATAAACCTTCTCAATATATCTACAAGTAATGCTACGAATAAGACGTAATAGCCTAAATTACCCGTTTCTATAGCAAGTGAAGCGATGATGTAAGCTACCAAAATCTCCAGCAATAGCACAAGGACAGAGCCCTGTTTTGTAGATGTTAACTTTGAATATTTTGCGTACAAGCTGTTTATCCTTCTATGTCTGCTTTTTTCATGCTCAGTTGGAGCCGGCCTTTTTCATCTATTGCTACTAGTTTAACATTAACTAGGTCGCCTTCCTTAACAATATCGCTGGGTTTGTTAACTCGTTCTTCGCTCATAGCGCTGACATGCACCAAACCGTCTTTGCCAGGCATGATTTCTACAAAGGCTCCAAAATCTAGCACACTAACTACCCTTGCACCCTTGTAAACACGCCCAACTTCTGGGTCGTCAGTTATGCCTTTTATCATGGCAATCGCAGCGTCGATACTGGTCTTGTCGGCACTAGCAATATTAACTGTGCCGTCATCCTTAATATCAATCTCAGCACCCGTTTCAGCGATAATCTTGTTAATCATCTCACCACCCTTGCCTATCACTTCACGGATTTTATCTGGGTTAATCTTGATAGCTTCCACTCGTGGTGCATACGGGCTCATTTCTTTGCGTGGCTCGGCCATGACACTTAGCATGTGCTCTAAAATATGTGCTCGGCCTTTTTTAGCCTGTTCTAATGCTGTTTTTAGTGTCTCTACTGGCAACCCATGGACTTTCATGTCCATCTGTAGGGCTGTAATACCTTCTGTAGTACCAGTAACTTTAAAGTCCATATCACCGGCAAAATCTTCTGCATCGGCGATGTCGCTCAGGATTATTGGCTTTTTGCCGTCTAACATCAAGCCCATAGCAATACCGCTAACGGGACGGATTAACGGCACACCAGCGTCCATCAAAGCAAGTGTTGAGGAACAAGTAGCAGCCATCGATGTACTGCCGTTTTGACTCATAATCTCTGTAACAGAACGGATAGTGTACGGAAAGACTTCTTCGCTAGGCAAAACGGCGCTTAGGGCACGTTCTGCCAGGTATCCGTGACCAATCTCTCGCCTGCCTGGGCTACCTAGCCGGCGTACTTCCCCTACTGTCCAGCCTGGGGCGTTATAGTGGTGCAAGTAACGTCGTTCTTCATCTTTTTCCATAGTATCTACAATTTGAACATAGCTAAGTGGCGCTAAGGTAATAATATTCATGGCCTGCGTCATACCTCTGGTAAACAAGCTTGAACCATGCGCCCTTGGTAACAGTCCAACTTCGCTAGACAGCGTCCTAATTTCATCAAACTTTCGGCCATCGGGACGTATTCCGTCTTTTACAATTCCTTCGCGCACATCTTTATGCAGAGCATATGTAAAGGCATCATCATATTCACGGCGCAGTGGCTTAAATTCTTCTTCGCCAAGTTTTTTGGTAAAATCGGCTTCCATAGACATCCGAAGTTCACGTACCATTTCATTCCGCTCTGGATATTCTTTACGCAGTACAGAGCCTAGCTTACCTTCAACCCATGCATTAACTGCCTTTTGGATGTCTTCATTTGGCATTAACAGACTAAACTCTTGAACCTTTATTTCTACTTTTTTAAGAAGTTCTTGCTGTAATTTGATGGCTGGTTGCATTGCTTCCTGAGCAAAAGCTATAGCTTTGACTACTTCTTCTTCAGTAACTTCATTGGCGCCAGCTTCTACCATCATGACACCTTTCTGCGTACCAGCGACTACTAGGTCTAGTTTGCCGTTGTTTAGCTTGTCTGCAGGCAAGAATGCCTCGTACTCCCCGTTGTCATTAATACCTACCCGTAGGCCAGCTACAGGACCCTCAAATGGCGCTCCGCTTAACATAAAGGCTGTGCTCATGGCTATCATAGCTATCATATCTGGGCGGAAACTCGGGTCAAGGCTCAGAACGGTTGCAACACCCTGTACCTCGTGCCGGTAGCCTTTTGGCCACAACGGACGGATTGGTCGGTCTATCAAACGGCCGATTAGAATTGCATCATCGCTTGGCCGACCTTCCCTTTTAATAAACCTAGAGCCGCTGATTTTGCCAGCTGCATACATTTTTTCTTCGTAGTCGATGCTTAGTGGAAAATAATCAAAGCCTTCTAGTGACTTTGAGCTGACCATAGCTGTGCCTAGTACCACAGTGTCGCCGTAACGGGCTAGTACAGTAGCACTGCTCCTAAAGCCAACTCTGTTAATTTCTAGGGTTAATTTTCGTCCACAAAGGTCTGTAGATACGCTGATTACGTCTTTGCCGTAAGGATTTATTGTTCCTGTTGCCATTTATGTACTTCTTCTTTCTGTTCGTCGCCTCGATTCAGCTATACCACTGGGGCGTATATCTGTTTTCGATTCGACGAACTATTAATTTATGTCAAAGCCCATTCAAAGCTTTTTAAGACGAATTCACCCGCTTTGATTGTTACTCTCATCTCTACTCATGCTTTATGAACAGAGGGAAAGAATCAATCTACCTTCTTATTCCTAGTTTTTGGATAAGTTCTAGATATTTTTTACTGTCTTTTTCGGCGACGTATTTTAATAGGCGCTTTCGCTTGCCTACCATTTGTAGTAGTCCACGGCGTGCCATAAAATCTTTTTTGTTCACCTTTAGGTGCTCGGTAATTTCAGCAATGCGAGCAGTAAGGATACCAACTTGGGCTTCAGGCGAACCACTATCTTTTTTGTCTTTCGCAATATCAGCAATAATTGCTTGTTTCTTCTCAGTACTAATCATTGATTAAATTGTAACACCTTGAGAACAAATTTGCAACCCTTGTTATTAATAGCAAACAACCTCCGGTAAACGGAGGTTGTTTAAGCTTAAAGTTAAACTAAAAATTTAGCTTTTTGCTTCGGTACCTGGTTTGCTCTGAGAAACCAAAACAACCAAGATAACTACGATACCAACCACAACGTGTGGCAACCAAGCGTTGGCGTCTTCATCGCTGAAGCCGAATAACCAAGGTGATACAGCTAGTAGTAATGCAGCTACAAAGTCTACTACAAGGTGGTAGCTCATAGGCAAAACCTTTACTAGACCCCACTCGTAATTAGTAAAGATGCTGTAGACGATTAGGCCAATTCCTAGGATTTGTGGCAAAGCAACAGCTACACCACCGACGTCGCTAAAACCAAAAATCATTGGTGCTAAAATTAGCGCAATTCCCACGATGTAATCTAATATACCGTGAATTTTAGTTGGTAAAAACTTCATATACTTCCCCTTTATTCTTTGTTATCAAGCTTAAGCTTGTTCACAGTTAATTTTAATCCAAGTGCGCAAATTTGCAACAATTTTTAGTCCAAACTAAATACTTTTGATGATAATTTTTGTTCATTATTTTGAACTGAGATAGCATCTTTGATTGAATACTTATCAATTTCAGTGCGACGCAGTGAAGTTATATAAGCCCCAGTGTCCAGCTTTTTCTAGGCTGTGCTCAGCAATATACACTCGCATTGTATCGCCAAGTACATATTTTTAGCGATTAATGCACTAATACTGAGTAGGCTTAAGAAGCTCAAAATACCCAATGACGTACCGCCGCGATCTCAGCTTCGCTGAGCTGATAGGCCTCCAGGCTCTGCGATACTTCGCTTTCTACTGTAATAGAATTGCCGTTACCAAACTAATTTTATATCAGTGCAACGGGAAAAAGTTTTTGTTTTGCTCGCGTATTATCCCTATCGCGTCTTGAGGCTTGACTGACGTTAAATCCTCATTCAAAAGTTGACGACTGTGCACTACTTCACCGTAATCAGCAACAGCACAACCCAAAGCGATAATGCCCGTAAAGCAGGACGTTACCCCTACTAAACCTGTTGAGTCACGTACTATATCCACTAAGCTAAGACGCTGTGACGTTGGAAGAAGTGCTGACTCTACCCCCAACACTACATCAGTTGGGCTTGTTGGCATGGTCGGTAGAGAAAGATCCGGAAAACTTGGTAAAGTTCCCGTGTACTTCATAAGGCAAATCCCTCCGATCACAAGAGCAGAACCAGCAATTGCAAACCTTAGAGATTCTTTTTTCGACGCAGATATGTGACTTTCCGCATGACTTACTTCAGATACGTTAAAACCATAAATTTCTGGATCAATTCGTGTCATAATTAGGTTTATTATATCATCTAATTGTATTATTTACTATTATAATATTTTTACTATTGATTTTGAACTTATTTGAGATACGAGCTGAGCGTTTTCTAGATAAAATTCACCAACTTTGGTTCTGCGGAGATTGCTCATATAAGCACGAGTACAGAGTTTTTTGCCGATATCTTCTACTAAACTCCTTATATATGTTCCACTACTAACATCAACCGTAAAATCTACCAAAGGAAAACTATATTTATTGATCTTAATATTAGTGATTTCAATCTCTCTAGGCTCAATTTTTACTTCTTTACCTTCTCTTGCAAGCTTGTAGGCTCTTTGACCGTCAATTTTTATGGCCGAAAAGGCTGGAGGTGTTTGCAAACTTTTACCCAAAAAACCCTTTAGCACTTCTTCAAACTTTGCCCTATCTACTAATCCCAAACTACTATCTACTAACTTTTCGCCTTCTTCATCGCCCGTGGTGCTTGAAACACCAAGTTTCATTTGCACTTCATAAGTTTTATCTAATTTAGAAAATTCCTGTGCCCGTTTGCAGTAACTACCAACAATCACAATCATCAGCCCAGTGGCCAGAGGGTCCAATGTACCAGTATGACCGACTTTAATTTTTTGCTTTTCTTCATGTTCTAGCAAATATTCTTTTTGTAATATGCCACGGACTTTGGCAACAACATCAAAAGACGACCAACTAATCGGCTTATCAACTAAAAGTAACCCGTCAAAACTCATTTGTAATAATTATAGCTTAAATTAACGGCACCATCGGTGGAGGAACAGGAGGCGGTGGACCTTGCGGAGGATTATCTGGAGTAATAATTGGTTGGTTATGACTCAGCTCTGGACCGAGTTGTTGCGCTCCTAAAGCCTGAATTGCTTCTGGTTTATAGTCAGTTGTGCTCTGAATAGCTCGTTCTACAGCGGTAGTAGCATAATCTACCTGATTAGAATTCATCGGGGCAGTACCTAAAATTGGCTCAATGGTTCTGCCTCTGGCTGGTCCTTCGACCCCATTGGCTGTGTAATCTTTGGCATGTGGACTATTAATCGACTTTTCAAGTTCGCTCAACGTCTGCGAGTCCCTACTAGGTCCGTTGTCGTGCGATAATATCCCGCCTACCTGTCCTGCGCCAGTTAGTGGGTTTGGGTTACTTAGATATTGGTGGTCGACTTGTTCGGTGTTGGCTGTTAGTTGACCGCCAAATTGCGGAGGCTCGTAGACCATACTAGACCCAGTGATTGGAGAAGCATTATTTATAGAAGAATCATCGGCTTTTGGTGGTTCAAGTGCTACATTATCTTCACGTACATCATCTAAAATTTCAGATATTTTGCGTAATTTGCCAGAACCATCAATGTGAATCTGGTCATCATCTTCGTGGTCAATTTCAATTAACCCGGGTTCAGCAGGTTTTTCTTCAGGTTGCTCTGTTTTTTCGTCTTCTACAACGGCTGGGATTTCACCAGATTCATCTATAACTTCTTGGTGAGGCTCTTCCAATTTTGTTGAAACTACCTGAGGACTAGCCCCAGCTTCCATCAACACACCGCTCACAGACATTGTATGGGGAGTGGATTTCTCATTTCTGAACCTATCAGTTTCATAAATAATTCCTGTTAAAAGTGCTGTTGATATCTGTGAATCAATCAACTCTTTGTCTAGAGTCTTTACTAAATCAGTTGCCATTTCGCAGAGGCTACTTGCAGAAGTCTCGACCCATTGGATGGAGCCCAATTCTGAAGCTTGCTTAGTACTAATGGAGACTATAGTCGCATCGTGCAAAATTCTGCCATGATTCATAATTGCCTCGTCCAAATCATCCTTGTTATGGACACCTAGTGCAACAATGGCGTCGACATTAAAGTCACCCTGGCTAAATTCTAAATCAGCGTCGGAAATACTGGTTCGATAAGGTGTAATAAATATCTTCACCACACTATCTTCTACCTTGTAACGAAGTTTATCGGCCTTAGATTTGTCTAAAGAGATAATAAAATCGCGTAGACTATCAGTATTCTTCTCTAGAGTTTTATCTGGTTCCAAAAATTCGATAATCGGTGGTATTTTGCCACTAAAAACTGCTGTGGCATGCTTGTCATCACGGTTCAGCGCCAAAGTTAACCCAATAGAGGCAGCTAACTGGTCAATACTGGGGTCACGGCTAATAATTATTAGGACGTTATTAGCCTCTTTCAAAGTTTTTGCTATCTCTGATAATTGACTTGCTGGTTGATTGTTCTGTTCGTTTTCTGGCATTTTATTTTTTTTATTTTCGCTTATCTTATAAGCATAAACGTAACATAAACAGGCTCTGAAGTCCAGCATATTTTAGCCTGACAAACTTTACATAACCTCTAAGGGTAGCTATAATTAATGTCTAGATTAACAACAAATTAAAAGGAACCATAATGCCAATAATCAAATCAGCTAAAAAGCGTGTGCGCACGGCTACAAAAGCTTCAACCCGTAACTCTAAGACTAAACGTAGTCTAAAATCGGCCGTAAAATCACTGCACAGCGCTATCAAAAGTGGTAGCAAGGACACTCAAAAACACCTTAAAAAAGCTCACAGCGCCATCGACACAGCTGCAAAGAAAAACGTAATTCACAAGAACAAAGCAGCACGCAAAAAAAGCCAAGCCGCCAAAGCAGCTAAATTAGCATCAACAGCTCCTAAAAAATCTGTAGTCAGGAAATCCCCTGCCAAGAAGACTACACCAAAAAATCTGTAGCCAAGAAAAAATAGCGTAGCCTACCCTAGTAAGCTAGTTTTGTAATCGCTAATTTCATGGCGTCGTCAAAATTGTATGTTTTAGTTCGCGAAGTTTTTTCTATGTCGCGTAGTAAATCCATATATTCTAAAATTTTAGCCTTGCCCATACGCATGGCAATATTTTTAGCCTTGCCCAAAACATAACTATTTAAACCAGTTTCGCTAGATATTTCACTGGCATTTTTACTACCTGAGGCTAA
The DNA here is from genome assembly GCA_043741255.1 of Candidatus Saccharimonadota bacterium. Classification (GTDB taxonomy): domain Bacteria; phylum Patescibacteriota; class Saccharimonadia; order Saccharimonadales; family 2-12-FULL-41-12; genus JALHOM01. Next base: position 9,123 of record JAYUAP010000032.1, read on the forward strand.
ACAGACGGCCACGATATGCATTTGCCAGACCAACATGCCAAATATTGCCTGCGGTTCAACCCTCAGACTTATCTGCTCGTCATATAGCTTTAAGGCTTTTTTAATATCGCCACTAAATGCACAGTCTACCAGACTAAATATGGTGCTGGCGGGAGTTTGATTGGTCAATAAATCAATTGTGTCTTTGGTAACTTTTTTATCATATTGCAGGAGCTTTGTTAGTTCTCTCTCAATATTTGTTTGGCTTGCCCCTACCCTAAACATCAAATATTGAGCATCTGCTGGTGTAATCTCGCCAGAATTTTGCCCTACATATTCTTTTACCCAGGTTATTAATTTGGATTCATCTAACTCATTAAACTCATTAAATCCGTCCAATTTTTTTAGATTCTTATAGTAGCCAGACCGTTTATCTATATTAGGTTCAATAATAATCAGCGAAGTATCCCCATCAACTTTTGCGATAAATTCATCGATGTTATCGGCTATTTCTTTGTGAACCGATAGTAGCTCAACAATTACCAATTTCTTGTCTGAAAACAGCGACAGCGAGTCCAAAGAAGCAACAATATCAGCTGACTGGTTATCTGGCCCGTAAAATCTCTCAATGTTTATAGCGCTGTTACTGGCTAAAAATGCCCTAGTTTCGCTACCCAACGCCGTTTTTATGCCAAACCAGTTATTCCCCGCAAAAATCTTTATCATACGTACCTACATTATAACCTGGCATGTAGGACAAATATGAGTACCGCGTCCTGCAACCCGAGTTTTTATTATGATTGTTCCGCATCTAGGACATGGCAATTTTTCACGTCTAAAGACTCGTGCAAAATCCATGTAACTGCCCTTTTTACCTTCGGCATTTACGTAGTTTTTGTCTGTAGAACCACCCTTTTCTATGGCCAAATTCAACACAAATTGCAGTTCTTTGAACAAAATTTCTATGCGCTTCTTCGGAATATTGCTTGCTAATGTGCTCGGGTGGATTTTAGCGCCCCAAAGCGACTCATCAGCATAGATATTACCAACCCCAGCGAGGACTGTTTGGTCTAATAAAACTGCTTTTATCTTGCTGTTTTTGCGCTGTTGCAGTCTGACGTAAAAGTCGCCGGCTTTAAAGCTAGAATCCAGCGGTTCCGGCCCAAATTTTTTAAAGAAATCTAGTTCTTTAATTTGAATCGTTGGTAGTAATCGCATCCAACCAAACTTCCTTTGGTCATTAAAAAACATGTTTGCTTTGTTATCCAGTGTTAAAGTAACTCTGGTACTTCTGTCGGGTAGTTCACCTACCAAGGACTCGTTTGGGTGCCCTGCCCCAAAACTGTCTTTGCCCCTATAGACAAGTTGACCGGTCATTTTAAGATGTATTACTAAAGAATATTTGCTATCCAAATCTATCATTAAGACTTTGGCTCGTCGCCTTACATCAGTAATTTTTGCACCAATTAAAAATTTATTGACATCATTTTTAGCATTCGGAAAAGACTTAGGCCAATCAAAAGAGACATCGGTGACCTTATGACCAACTAATAACTTCTCTAAACCGCGCTTTACGGTCTCAACCTCAGGCAACTCTGGCATTAGATATAGTTTAGCTTCTATATATAGTTTTTAAAACTGGTACTGCTATAAAATAACGTCTTTTGTGAGTTCTGTGTAACGAGGAATTTGAGCCTTAAATAATGTGTCGACAGTTAGTCGGTTACCTTTAAAGCTAACTCCTTTAGTACCGCAAGAATTAGAAAAACTACGCATACTGGAAGTATCTTCATATTCAGCCTCAAAAACGTACCTGTTACCTAGTGGGCAAAGTCCGCGGTCATCAGTTTTTATAGAAGTATCACGTCTTGTATAATTGGCTGTTTCTAAAGCCAAAAGAAAGTTTTCAAAGGCTGAACTTTTATTAGAAGTTCTTTCTGAACGAACAATGGATTCATCGTAACCGCCTAGCACTTCAAGCAAACGTTCGTTATCACTAACAGTTATCCGTATAGTTCGTCGGTTTTCTTCGCCTAGAACTCGCCCATAAACCGTATATGTGACTTTTCTACCACTGTCAGATAAGTCATTTACCTTTTGGACAATGGCAGTATTTTCTTTTTTATTTTCTTTTTTATTATCATTCCCACCTAAATTGCCAGAGATTAATCGCACCAAAAGGAATATTCCACCAAAGAAAACAACGGTGATGATTATAAGGGCCAAAACATACTTCTTAGGCATAACACATATATTATAGCACACTTTCTTAAAAAAAGCAATACTATAATCTGTTATACTAAACCTACATGGGTGATTCAATCGGAGATATTTTGGGTAAAGGTAATTTTAAAGAACCGCCAGAAATTGGCATTATTAAAACATTTGTCCATGAGCAAACCGGTATATCCCCTAAAGTAGCTATTACGCAAAAAAACTATATTGTCAGCATGCCCAATGCTTCGGCTGCCGGCACACTCCGTTTTAAACTATTTCAACTGCAACGTAGCTTAGGGCATGAACGTAAAATTATTATTAAGATTGTCTAGACTTTAATATCTTTAGCGTGCTTAATACTTGTTTGTCGCATATCTTTAAAGCCGAATCGATACTCGCCCATTTGTAATCTGCGTGTTCTTCGCTTAAAGTTATTTCACCCTTAAATTCTGCCTCTACCACGTAGAATAACAAAACCAAACCAAGGTTATCTTTCAAATCAAAATCTGTTCTATGAGCATTTATTATACTGCCAATTTTTATTAATTTGATATTGGGCAGTTCTTCTTTAAGCTCTCTTTTCAGGGTTTCTTTAATAGTTTCATCGTCATCAATACGCCCACCGGGAAGTTCCCAGAAACCTTTCGGACCAGGCCGTTTGATAACCAGAATCCTGTTTTCAGAATCAAAAATAACTCCTTTGACTCCCACAAAAAAATTCTTCATTGCCATATTTATTTAACCTGTTATCTCCGGGAATCTGTCCGGCTCAGATGTATAGTACGCTACCCATTCACTGGTTTCAGGCAGTGTTATAGTTTTAACAAATATTCCATTTACGTAGCCACCTAGTTCACGCTGTTTTTCTTCTTCTATTGTTACTAAATCTTTTTTAGAAAAGCCAAGTTCTGTTGCTAATGCCCCAAAAATACCTAGGATTTGAGCCAATTCTTTAACGTCACGGCCTTGGTCAAATTCTTGAATTTCTTCGAAAAGTTTATCTATCAGAAG
>JAYUAP010000033.1:0-2168 GCA_043741255.1 Candidatus Saccharimonadota bacterium
CTAAGAGAGTGTTTCTTAAGTCGATTTTTGCTATCGTAGCCATGCTAAAAACCAACAAATCAAGCGGTTTTGCCCAATCTTTATGAGTTTTTAGCTTCAAATCTACTGCCATTTCAGGCTCAATTGGCTTTAAGAAACAGTCTCTAACCACGGAGACACAAAGGCACGGAGATTTTAAAGATTTTTCTCAGTGTTGCCGTGTCTCAGTGGTTCAAAGATTTTGAAGCTACCCAACCTCACTACTTATGCAAGAGGTCTAATGAAAACATACGGGGCAAAGCAATGGTTTGTCGCTGTGGCTGAGGCGCTGGCACAAAAAGGATATAGGATCAATTTGCAGAAGAAGTTCTTGTCAAAGGGATATATGGTTTGGGAGAGTGGGGTGTAAGGATGAATTTCGAGGCAATTTGTAAATTCGACCAAAAACCTCTTGTATTTAAGGCAGGAAGTTCGTATAATGATTATAAAGATGGCAGAAATTGAAATCAGAGGTTGAATAGATTTCGGTATTTCCAAATCAATTTCCCATAATGCAGTCAGTATACAATCAGGAGGTCAAGCATGGATTCTGTAAAGAGTTTTGAAGATTACCTTCGCAACTGTGCTCAGTCAACAAATGCCGAGAAAGACTGGGGGTTTGCTAGCGCATCTGATGCTGAGTTCATAGATGAACAGATATCTGAAAATGCTGAAAGTGACCTTGGCGAAGGTTGTGATTGGTGGGATGTACGTGACCAGGGGGCAACTGGTGCCTGTGTTGGTTATACTGTGGCTGACTCACTTCTACGCTGGGTTTTCGTAAAACGAGGATGGCTCAAGGAGAATGAAAAACTCTCCGAGCGTTTTTTATGGATGGCTTCTAAAGAAATTGATGAATATACTGATCGTCCCACTGCTTTTCTTGAAAAGCAGGGCACCAGCCTTAAAACAGCCTTGAGTATTGTGTATAAATACGGGATTGTGCCTGCAGAGCATTTTCCTATAGACACTACCGAAGAGTCAAAAAAACCTGCTTTTATCCCATTATTTCGTAGAAGCGAAAGCGCGTTTTATGCAATCGCAGCTCAATATCGCATTAGTGGTTATTTCAACTTGATAGGGGATGCTGATAAATTAAAGAATGATCCTAATCAAGTTTTCGGACATTGGCGGAAATGGCTTGCATCCAAGAAAAATCCCAGCCCCATAGCTATTCGTATTGCCCCTGACAGACAATTTATATCTGCCAAAGGCAGTGGTCATTTAGAGCAGTGGACTGGTGCTTTTGATGATCGCTATCATGCGTGTGCGATTGTTGGTTTCAGAGAGGGTTGTTTTATCATCCGTAATAGTTGGGGGGTGGATTGGGGTGATGATGGTTATGTACGCATTACCGAAAATTATGCCCAAAAGGCAATTAGCGAAGCATATGGGATTGTTTTTTACACCGAATAATATTACAAGGTGACTGTATGACTGAAAAGCAAAAAAAAGGCAAGTCCCGATTAGCCAAGAGTTCTATCACTCAAGATGCGCCAAGAGTAACGATCATCCTTTTGGCTATGTGGTTATTGACTGGTTTATATGTTGGTGCAGCGTCCTGGACAAAGATAAATTATGACAGCTTGCTGACAAAGGCCGAAAATGCCCGGGCACAGGTTAATTGCGATGATCCCGCTCATGAGTGGCTTCAGTATGAAGGTGATTTGTATTGTGTGATAGAAGATGTATATGTAGTACAGCAGCTTGAATTAATGGGAAATCTCTTCTTGAATTGGATATTTTATCTTCCTGATCCCTTGCCGTTAGTGTTATCTGCCTTTGCGTTTGGCGCTTTAGGGAGTCTTGTGAGGATCCTTAGGAACTGGCTCAACAAAAAATATCTTCCTGTCGCAGGGGCGATACCCATGATGCCGTTAATGGGGGGCGTGACTGCTTTAATGTTATTAGGGATATCTTATATTTTTCCATCTTTGTTCTCTGATAAAAACATCTTGTTGAAGCCTGAAGTTCAACCCTTCCTGAGTCTGTTCGCTGGTGTTTTTTCTGATCATCTGCAAAGGTGGTTCCAGATTGTTATCAATAAAAATTTCAATAGACCTCTTGCATAAGTGCTAGCTGTGCCATAATAGGCATATGCGATATGAAACCGTTCAAGGGCTCAAAGATGAAGATTTCAAAAGGTTGAC
>JAYUAP010000034.1:0-2164 GCA_043741255.1 Candidatus Saccharimonadota bacterium
CCTGGGTGAATGAACCCCAGAATTCGAATGTTTACTCCAGTGTGCGATAGTGATCAATCAGTGCCGAAATTCATTCGAAACTATGACTTTACGTTTGGCTATAAAAGTAAAATCCCAAGAGTCCTGAAAGATAGCCAAGGTCGCAAGATACGTCGAATTTAGCACTGACAAGTGCGAAATTTGTTCGTATAATTACCCGAAAACGAGACACTGTCAAAAATAGCTGTTTTGTGTCTCATTTGTCCCATTTTGTGTGCCATCACCCCTGTAAATGTTCCGTGACCTGTATGGGGAGCCAAATGAATTACCAGATGGGGATTTTATACCCCAGGCGGTATGTCGGAACTGTAACCGGTTTGGTATGATTAGAGAATGAAAAAACGCTACTTATTATTAATAGCTACTGGTTTAATCGGTCTTGGGTGGCTGATTGTGCGCCCAGACAGTCAGCCGAGCAGTAATGGTGGCTTAACACCAGTTTCCTCTTTTACACACGCCCACGGATTGGCAGTAGACCCAAACGACAGTGCCAAGCTGTACATTGCTACTCACCAAGGACTTTATTTGCTAAAAGATGAAAAGGATTTATTCCAAGTTGGCGACAAACAAGATGACTATATGGGGTTCTCACTGCACCCCTCGCAGTCCAGTACTTTCTTTACTAGCGGTCATCCTAGCTTCGGTGGCAATTTAGGTTTTCAAAAATCAGATGATGGCGGCAAAAATTGGATCAAAATTTCCAATGGCCTAAACGGTCCAGTGGACTTTCACGCAATGGCCGTGAGCCCCGTTAATCCAAATGTGGTTGCCGGTTGGTACCGCGGGATCCAAATCAGTGAGGACAACGGACAAAACTGGCGAATAGCCACTGGCGATCTAAAGCAAATTATTAATTTGGCATTCGACTCAAAAATAAGAGAGCGCTTGTACGCTTCAACGCTAGAAGGGTTAGCCGTTAGCCAGGATTTGGGCAAAAGTTGGCAACTAGTGAATAAAGACGGAGCAATAATTGCTGTAGCGATCAACCCAGGCAACAACCAAGAACTCTTGTTGTCCTCTCAATCGGCGGGGTTACTTAAAAGCATAGATGAAGGCAAAACTTGGCAAAAGCTCACTACGCCCTTTACCGATGAGATGGTACTCTACATTGCTTACGATAAACAAAAACCAAGCAAGTCTTATGCCCTTACAGAGACAAACACATTATTTAAGACCGTGGACAGCGGGGTAAATTGGGTAAAGGTCAGATGATGTAATAGAGTAAATCGCGGTTTTGACAGCCGTTACGATTGGGAGCCAATGAATAAGTCCCAACCTTTGGCTGGGACTTATTCATTTCGTTCTATGCGAAGTAGAACCTCAAACTTTAGTCGGCGTAAGCCGAGTTCGGTCGACAAGCTCGCGCACAGGAATTTATTCCGAGCATGGACGCAAGTTGTGCGCTTGCAATGCCTCCGGAGCAAATGACAACGTTTACGAAGTATTTTACAATCATAAAAAAGGATTATAATAAAGGTATTAACCAAGGAGCGGTGTTATGGCAAAAACTCAATCAGATGAACCAGAAATAGAAATAAAAGCAAAGGTAAAAGGCTCTAAAGAATGGAAAGATTGGGGTAGTAAAAAGAATAAAAAAGGCAATTCTTCGCACGGTACTGGCGGAGCACTATACTTTGTAGGTTTTATGGGCTCATTTGTCTATTGGATGCAGACTGCGATTGGGTTAGGCGCTGTTGTTACCGGAATTTTGAAGTCAATGGTTTGGCCAGCTTATATAGTATATAAACTCCTGGAAAGTTTTTACGGAATTGCCTAAATGAACGGATATACGATAATAAAACTAGATGACGTAGAAAATGCGTTCGAAAAACATGGCTGGCCAGGAGAAATGCGCTTTTTAACAGGTGCACTAGACAATGAGCAAGTAGCCATAACTTACCGTAAAATGCCAAAAAACAGCGGTGGCAAAGGTAGTTACGGACACTTTCATCACACCCAGGAAGAAATCGTGTTCTTAATAAAGGGCGAGCTAGAAGTAAAAGTAGGTGATGAAGTCAAAATGCTTTATGCCAACGAGGCTATAAGAATAGCACCAGAAACTGTACGCTCACTATGGAACGCTAAAGACGAACCGGCAGAACTCCTGATTTTGTCCACCAAACTT
>JAYUAP010000035.1:0-5202 GCA_043741255.1 Candidatus Saccharimonadota bacterium
CAGTCTTATTGTAGTAGCTAGTCTTCTAGCCGGCATTGTTGGTGGATATTATGGGCCAAAAAACAATAATTCTTCCGGTAATCCAAATCAGTTGGTGAGCCGACAGGTAATAAACAGCGAAAGTAACTTAATTACTCAAATTGCCAAAGATGTCGGCGAAAGCGTTGTATCTATCAATGTAACTGCTCAGAGCACGAGACAAAGTTTTTTTGGCACTCAGCAATCAGTCAATCAAGAAAGCGCAGGCACCGGAATAATCGTTGACGGCGACAAAGGAATAGTAATTACTAACCGCCACGTTATACCAGATGGTACTTCACAGGTTAGTATTACGCTGTCTGATGGTACGCAGTTAACAGACGTAGAAGTCGTTGGTCGGACAAATTCAAACGATACTTTAGATGTAGCTTTTCTAAAAATTAAAGATAAAAAAGGCAAAGAACTTAAATCTGCTAAACTTGGCGATTCATCCAAAATGCAGGTCGGCGATAAAGTCGTAGCGATTGGCAATGCTTTAGGGCAATTTCAAAATACGGTAACAACCGGAATTATTTCTGGCTATGGTCGTAGTATCCAGGCCGGGGATGAAACAGGCAGTGAATCACTGCAGAATTTATTTCAAACAGACGCATCAATAAACCAAGGTAACTCCGGTGGTCCATTAGTAAATGTTAGTGGGGAAGTGATTGGTATGAATACTGCTGTAGCTGGTGGCACAGCCGAAAACATCGGCTTTGCTATACCCGTAAATGATGTACAAGGCCTAATAAAAGGTGTCATCAAAGAAGGCAAATTACTCAGGCCATATCTAGGTGTTCATTACATTACTCTTAACGACGACTATGCCTATCAGTACAACCTAGACACCAAACGTGGTGCTTACATCCCACCGTCAACTCGTGGACAAGACTCTATATTAAAAGACAGCCCGGCGCAGAAAGCTGGACTAAAAGAAAAAGACATCATAACTAAAGCCAATGACCAAGCAATAGACGAGAAAAACAGTCTGATATCGGTCTTAGGACGTTTCAGTGTTGGAGATAAAATAACTCTTACGATTGTACGTGACAACAAAGAACAAAAAATCGACGTCGTTTTAGAATCAGCACCAACTAACTAGTTTTTTCGTAAAGTTGGACCAGGCCTTCGGTTTTTACCAAAGTGTAACTTGGCTTAATAGCCAGACCAGCCATAATCATATGTTGTGACTCTAACGATTCTAGGATAATTATCTTCGGTTTTTTATCTAAATCTTTGATTTCATCCCAAAAATTTCTATATACATCTAGACCGTCTTCGCCAGCAAAAAGCGCATTCCTCGGCTCGGCCATAATCTCTGGACTAGTTACTAAATTATCCGGCACGTAAGGTAGATTAGCAAGAATAATATCATAGCTTTTTTGTAGCTCTTTTAATAAATCATTTTCTATAATTTCTAATTTAACTTTGTGATTTTGGCAGTTTTTTTCGCTTACCACCAAGGCTTTTTTGTCATTGTCTATCAAGTCAATTTGCCAATCTGGTCGCTCTAGTTTGAGCGTAATACCAATTGCTCCAGACCCGCAACCTATGTCGGCTACTTTAGCCCTTTTTAGTTTCGTGGCATTTGTTGTGAGTTCAATAAAATTTTCTGTCTCCGGTCTGGGGATTAAAACATCCGGATTAACTTCAAAAAACCGTCCATAAAACCAGGCTCTTCCTCGGATATAGGCTAGTGGTTCACGCTTTACTCTTCTAAAAATCAAGCTATTAACAGCCTTTAGATTTTTCTCATTAATTTTATCCTCGCCATGGGCTAGTACCCAGGTGCGGTCTTTTTCTAGCGTATCTTCTAGTAATACCAATGCGTCACGCCGTGGTGAATCAACCTCGGCCTTGCCAAGTTTTTTCATAGTGTCAAACAGCCAATCCGCAATAGTCATGCACTTATATTAACCCATATCAATGTTCTTGAAACTAAGAACCAAATCCTTTCTTTCAATAAAGAAAAAAATCCTATACTTTTTGTCAGTCAAAAAGTATAGTCGAGCAGAACTTTAGTTCTGGTTGAAATGAGCTGAGTTTTGGGTACTTTTGTAGCAAAAGTACATACTTACTCTTGGTTTATAAGTTCTCGCTCATAAGCCTGTAAATTGTCTATCAAATCACCAATATCGCCAGCTAGTGCACCGGGGATATTACTTCTAGAATAACCAATCCGATGGTCAGTTATGCGGTCCTGAGGAAAGTTGTAGGTTCTAATTTTTTCAGACCTGTCGCCAGAGCCAATTAACTTTTGGCGAGCATCAGACAGTTCTTTTTGTTCGGCCTCAATTTTGGCCTGCAATAGTCGTGAGCGCAGTACGCCCATGGCTTTTTCTTTGTTTTTTATCTGCGATTTTTCGTCTTGGCAAATCACAACAGTATCAGTAGGCACGTGGGTAATACGTACGGCAGAATCTGTAGTATTAACGCTCTGTCCGCCATGCCCACCAGAGCGGTAAACATCTACGCGTAAATCTTCATTGCGTATTTCTAGGTCAGTTTCCTTAGCTTCTGGCATCACGGCAACTGTAACGGTGCTGGTATGAATACGGCCCTGAGATTCAGTCGTTGGTACACGTTGGACACGGTGTACACCGGCCTCAAATTTGAGCATTTTGTATGCTTCATCACCGCGCACACTAAAAACTACTTCCTTAAAGCCACCAGTGTCGTTCATGCTTTCACTGATGTGTTCGGTTTTATAACCATTATTTTCTGCCCAGCGCACATACATTCTATATAAGTCATTAGCAAACAAACTAGCTTCATCACCACCAGCTGCAGCCCGAATTTCGACAATCACATCACGGTCGTTATTAACATCCTTTGGAGTTAAAGCTTCCTCTAGTTCATCAGAAGTTTTTTGGCGCTTTGTAATTAAATCTTCTATTTCCAGACCGGCTAGTTCACCCAGTTCGCCTCCTGCATTTATCATTTCATTTGTATACTTTATGTCTTGGTCAATTTTTTGAAGTTTATCATAAAGAGTTAGGGTCTCTTCGAGTAATTTCATACGTTTAGCCAGCTTAGGGTAGGCAAGGTCAGAATAAATAGAAGGATTTTCCAGTTGTTTCTGCAAATCAGCGTATTCTGTGCGCAAGGCCTCAATCTTTTGTTCCATTATTGTATGTAGTATACCACCTCTGAAAGGAGTATATTCCTTTCAGTAGGCAAATTATTTAGCCGAGTTTTTGGGCTTCGCCACCGCGGATTTTTTCTGCTTTTTTGACTGCGGATTTTTTCGCTTCGCGTGATTTGGCAGCAGCTTCGGCACGGGCATTGAACTTGTCTACACGACCTTCGATGTCCACAAGTTTTTCTTGACCAGTAAAGAATGGGTGAGACGCACTAGAAATGTGCACTTTAACTAGTGGGTATTCTGTGCTATCTAGTTTAATAGTGTCAGTAGTTTTGGCTGTAGACTTAGTTAAAAATGTCTCGCCATTACTGAGGTCCTGAAAGACTACGGGGCGGTAGTTAGCGGGGTGGATATCTTTTTTCAATTTATTCTCCGGCTCTTAATGTCTCAAGGGCGGTTAGCTAGCTGAGCAATGGGTAGCAGTCGCTTTGTCCACGGACGTTTGTTAGTGTTTATTTTAACCTAAGAATATAAAATTTGCAACTTCTTAGCCAATCTGTTATGATGAAATCACTATAAATTAAACAACTGTTAGATTTATTCCTCCGTTTTGGCTCCGTGCAGGAACCATATCGGCACTGACAGTGAAGAGGAAGGAACAAACTTTATGGCATCAAATGATGTTGATATTAAAAAACTTTTAGAGGCCGGAGCGCACTTTGGCCACAAAACTAGCCGTTGGCACCCAAAGATGGCTCAGTATATTCACAGCAAGCGTAACGGTAGTCACGTTATAGATTTGACCCAAACTGTAGATAATCTAGAAAAAGCACTGAACTTTATAGAACACACCGCTAGCACTGGCAAACAAATTTTGTTCGTTGGTACGAAGCGTCAGAGTAAAGATATTATCCAGAAGGCTGCCGAGGATACTGACATGCCTTACGTTGTAGAGCGTTGGGTTGGTGGAATGTTAACAAACACCACAACTATTAGTGGCCGTATCAAGCACCTAAAAGACCTAGAAACTCAAATGGTTACAGGCGCACTAGAAAATAAATACAGCAAGCTAGAAGTCCAGCGTTTTCAGGAAGAAATCGACGCCATGAACATCATGTATGGTGGTATAAAGAACATGAATCAGCGCATTGGAGCACTTTTTGTGGCCGATGTTAATGAAGAGATGAACGCCATAAAAGAAGCTCGTAAACTGGGCTTTCCTATCGTAGCAATCGTCGACACTAACGCCGACCCCAGCTGGGCCGACTATCCAGTCCCAGCCAACGACGACGCTATAAAATCAGTCCAACTTATTACAGACTACATCGTCCAGGCCGTTATTACCGGTAAATCAAAAGTCAAAAAAACTCCAGAAGATACAGCTGACAAAAAAGAGGATGAGGCAAAATAATGGATATAGAACAAATCAAAAGACTTCGTAGTCTAACTGGCGTAGGCATAACAGATGCCAAAAACGCACTAATTGAAACCAAGGGTGACTTTGACAAAGCACTAGAAGCAATGCGCAAAAAAGGTCTAACCAAGGCCGAAAAACGTGGTGAACGCGAAGCCCGCGCCGGAATCGTCAACACTTATAACCATGACAACCGTATTGGCGTAGTGGTTGAAATCAACTGCGAAACAGACTTTGTAGCTCGCACCGACGAATTTATCGAACTTGCGCGTAATATCTCTATGCACATTGCTGCTACAGCGCCACTTTATGTATCTATGGATGATATTCCGGCAGATGTGCGCGAAAAAGCCGAAGCCGAATTCAAGGAAAAGGCTAAAGCTGAAGGCAAACCAGAAAACATACTAGACCAAATCGTAGAAGGCATGCTCAAAAAATACTTTGCAGAACAATGCTTGATAGACCAACCGTTTGTAAAAAACCCAGACCAAACAGCAGGTGACTACGTAAAAGAGGGAATTGCCAAACTAGGCGAGAACATCGTAGTTCGCAGGTTCTCTCGCATCGCTATCGGAGAAGTCTAAACTCCACGAATGCGGAATATAGTAGGACACTCGTAAAATCCTAAAGCGGATAAACTGAAGGTTATGGGTAGAACAAAATACGTCGGACTGTGCGACGCGGA
>JAYUAP010000036.1:0-11693 GCA_043741255.1 Candidatus Saccharimonadota bacterium
AAGTACATGCGGATGTGGTGGAATTGGTAGACACGCTAGTCTTAGGAACTAGTGCTTTCGGGCGTGAAGGTTCAAGTCCTTTCATCCGCACCAAATAAAACCCCGATTTTCGGAATTTTTATTTAATTTGATAAGTCTTGAACCAAACCCAAAAGGCGTGAAGGTGAGAACTACCATGGGTGACTAAGTCCTTTTTCTATGAAAATAAGCTTTTTTAAGATAGAATTACCTTAAATATGGCACTATCAATTCAACCTTACAAAGGCGCGCGTGATTTTTATCCTGAAGATAAAAGAATCCAGGAGTATATGTTTGGCGTACTAAAAAACACCGTAAAAAAGTACGGCTACGAGGAATATGATGCGCCAATCCTTGAACCACTACAGCTATACAAGGCTAAATCGGGCGAAGAAATCGTCAACGAACAAACCTACAGCTTTACAGACAGAGGAGGCCGTGAAGTAACCTTGCGTCCAGAAATGACCCCATCGGTTGCTAGGATGGTTGCTGGCCGTAGACAAGAACTGGGCTATCCTTTGCGCTGGTTTTCTATCCCTAATCTTTGGCGATATGAACGACCACAACGCGGAAGACTACGTGAACACTGGCAACTAAATGTAGATATCTTTGGCGTTGTTGGGCTAACTGCTGACCACGAAATAATATTGGTAGCTGACAATCTTCTAGAATCTTTTGGCGCAAAACCAGAGATGTATGAGATTCGTCTAAATAACCGTCAGTTCATTAATTATCTCATGGCAGATTATTTTGGTTTTAATGATGTCCAGGCGTTAACTCTGTGTAAGCTTATTGACCACAAGGACAAGATAGAAAAACATGTTTTTGAAGCTGAAGTTGATGCTATTTGCTCGCCTAGCCAAAAATCTGAGGGGCTGTGCGATAAGGTTTTGGCCATTTTGGCGATAAAATCTACATCCGAACTTCCAGCAGAGCTACAGTCCCATGAAAGTGTCCAGCAAATAATGGGGCTACTTGAACTACTGGCGAAAACTGGGGTAGATAACGCGCGCTTCGATATCACGATTATGCGGGGCTTTGACTACTATACGGGCATTGTTTTTGAAGTTTTTGATACTAATCCAGAAAATAACCGAGCTATGTTTGGCGGAGGTCGCTATGACGGATTAGTTGAGCTTTTTGGAGTAGACTCGGTGCCAACTGTAGGTTTTGGTATGGGCGACGTTACATTGCAAAACTTCTTAGAAACGCACGTGTTGTTGCCGTCACTTCATCCTGATATCGATGCATTGGTTATAACCGTGGGAGATGTTTATGAAAAAACCCAAAAATTCTTAAGTGATTTACGTGGAATGGGGCTGAATATTGCTGTCGATGCTACTGAGCGTAAGCTTGATCAAAAGATTCGTCATGCTGACAAAAAAGATATTCGTTATGTAATATTTGTCGGTGAAAATGAACTAGAAGAAGGCCAATATCCCCTAAAAGACCTACAGTCCGGCGAAGAAGAAAAGCACGGCGCTGAGAGACTTATTAGTATCATAAAAGACTTCCGTAGATAAACAAGCCGTGTGGCTTGTTGGCTCTTTAGAGTTTGAATAAATAAACTTACAGTGGTAAACTAGGCGCTTATGCACGTACAAAAGACTAATAATAGTGAAACCGAGATAACTCTTACAATCACGGCTACTGCCGAGGATTTAGAGCCGATTAAGCTAAAAGTGCTAAAAGTTTTGGCTCGGAACGTTAAAGTCGCCGGATTCCGCGAAGGCAAAGTACCCTTGCAAGTTGCCGAAAAAAATATCGACCCTACGTCGTTGCAGACCGAATTTTTAGACGAAGCAATGACTCAACTTTATGCCAAAGCAACCGAGATAGAAAATGTTCGTCCGCTGACACAGCCTAAAGTGAATGTCAAAAAATTTGTACCATTTAGCACCTTAGAGTATGAAGTTATTACCAGTATTTTGGGCCCAGTAAAGCTTGGAAAATACAAAGGACTCAAATCTGATGTTTCTGCAAAAAAAGTACTAGAAACTGATATTAAAAATGTCATAGACAATTTGCTGAGCAGAATGAGCCAACGCATAGCCGTAGAACGTCCGTCCAAAACCGGCGATGAAGTAATCATTGATTTTAAAGCTAAAGACTCAAAAGACGAACCAATTAGCGGTGGTGATGGTAATGACTACCCATTAATATTGGGTAGTAATGCATTTATTCCTGGGTTTGAAAATAATGTGAGTGGTATGAAGGCCGGCGAGGAAAAGACTTTTGAGGTTACGTTTCCTAAAGAGTACGGCGTAAAGGCCTTGGCTGGCAAAAAAGCCACTTTTAGCGTGAATGTTAAAACAGTTAATGAAATGACCAAACCAGAATTTAATGATGATTTTGCTGGTACTGTCGGTCCATTTAAAACTTTGAAAGAGTTGGAAACAGACATAAAAACTCAACTATCACATGAGGCCGAACAAGAAGCACTGCGCATCAAACAAAACGACTTAGTAGGTCAATTTGTAGATGACAGTAAAGTTGCAATCCCTGAAGCGTTGATAGAACAACAAATACATTTTGAGATGGAAGACCTAAGGCGCAATTTAAGTTACCGAGGACAGACATATCAAGAATTTTTGGAAGCCGAAAATACCACTGAAGAAAAGCACAAAGAAGACGTTTTGGTCCCACGGGCTACTATGCAAGTAAAGACAGCCATACTACTTTCTGAAGTTGCCGAGGTTGAGGATATCAATGTCACTCCAGAAGAGCTAGAAATTCAAATGCAGGTGTTAAAAGGCCAATACACTGACCTTAGCATGCAAGAAGAACTAGAAAAAGACGATGCACGGCGAGACATTGCCAGCCGTATTCTTAGCCAAAAAGTTGTGAGCTTCATCGTAGAACAAAGTAGCTAATACTGTTTTGGCACTCGCACTTGACGAGTGCTAATTTTGGGCGTATATTTGAGTTATGAGCCAGCCAAAAAACCTACTAATTCCTACAGTTATCGAAAGTGACGGTCGCATGGAGCGGGCCTATGACATATATTCTCGCTTGCTTAAAGACAGAATTATTTTTCTTGGTACGGACGTCAATGAACATAGCGCAAATCTGATTGTTGCACAGCTACTTTTCCTGGCAAATGAAGATTCCAAAAAAGACATAATGCTATATATCAATAGTCCAGGCGGTAGTGTATACGACGCCTTAGCCATTTATGATACTATGCAATATATTGCACCAGATGTTGCAACTTTTGGTATTGGTGTGCAGGCAAGTGCCGCAGCATTTTTGCTGAGTAGTGGTGCGAAAGGCAAAAGAAGTTTATTGCAACACTCAACAGTGATGATTCACCAGCCGTCTAGTGGTACTCGGGGTAAAGTTACTGACCAAGAGATAGATTTACGAGAATCTTTACGAATTAAGAAGTTATTAGAGGGTATAATGGCCAAAAACACAGGTCAAAAACCAGAAAAAATCCATGAAGATATGGAGCGTGATAAATGGCTTACTAGTGAAGAGGCTAAAAAATACGGCATCGCTGATAATGTTATCGCTACTCTGAATTAAATTTTAAACTAACTATTAGATAACGTAGGAAATAGTAAAGTCCAATGTCTGAGATTGAACTAGGATTTGAGTCAAAATTTCAACGAATAGTCGATGACGTCAATGATTTAAGAATTGCCATAGGCAGTTTAGAGTTTGGACAGTTTGAAGAAAAAAGATTCGTTCAGTTTGAACGACTAAATCATGAAGGCAAAAAAGCGATTGCCAAACAATACGGCACATCGGCAAAGGGACTAGATGTGGTTGATGCGTCAGAATATCAGATGCGTCTGAGCGGTATGTCGTCCAGCCGGGCGAGTAAATCGGCTGAAATGCTAGGTGAGTTAGTATTTATGTCTCACAACGATAGAGTACCAGGGCTGATGATGGGAAATTTCTATAGTGGAGTTAACCCTTACATAGTTTTATTTGGTAACGAGAGTGGTAGGGCACCATATCTAAGTGCAGAAAATCCGGTAGGTAGTAAAAAGCCATATCTTAAAATAAACCACCCTGAGCCTGAAGCTATTACAGCACGAGAATCCATGCGAGCACACATGGCTGATAAACCATGGAAAATTGGCTTTTTTAACGATGGTCCAAATTTCAGTAATCTGTCGGTTATTGATGACCCAGAAGAATTTACAGAACTGGCTGACAACCCACAAAAACGTAATATTATTTTGGTTGGCGCTACAGCTATTGCAGAAGTTTTGCCAAAGATGGCCGGTCCGTATGGGACCAGTGAATCTTTGGAGGTTGTGAAAAGTATTGTCCTCAACTCTGTTAACGAAGAACACAAGATAAAATCAGATAGTTTAGAAAACACCGTTAATCAATTGTTAGAACATTTCGGACGTGATGAACACTGGCATAATTTGCCGGTAAATTTGCATGGTAAAATTCTAGACCAGTTTAGTATGGAAGATTTGCGTACTGAGATAATTTATAGCCTGGTTAAACAGTCTGACCCAAGGGTGGTTAAAAAAATTGCAGAAGATTTACTATGGCGTGTTCGTTATGATGCCGGTGATGGAAAAGCTAGTACATACGGTCGGCTTGTTGCAAGAAAAATCCAAACTATGCTGAGTGAAGTTGGTTATAAAAAACACGAAGAATTCGCAGATTCTATAGTTCCAGCTCAAGTAGACAAAATTGCTGTTGAATATATGGAAAAATCACTGTTTAAAAAAAGCTGGATAGAGCGCAAAACAACATATAAATCAGCTGTCAAAGAACTCAAAAAGTTAAAACCTCAAACGGAATGTCAATAATAATTGACAATAAATCTTAACTCAGGCATAATTGGTTGTAAGAAGTAGTAGCGGACAGTTTGCATTGGCTCAAAATTCTAGTCAAAACACAGTAAACAAATACGCAGTTTTCTTCGGCGCCGAAACACTAAAACTACAAATAACTATTACCAAGTCAATCTATGCATGGGCATTTGATAGAGTATTGGTTTAGCTAAAACACCCCTAAAACTAATTTAAAGGAGCAGGCTGTCTATGGCTACAACGTCAACTAGCGCTATTAACAAAGTTAAGCGCACGTTCTTTTCAGAAATTAATAAAGTATTGGACCTACCAAATTTGGTAGACCACCAAAATCGTTCATGGCAGTGGTTTGTTGAGGAAGGTCTAGGCGAGTTGCTTGCAGAGATTAGCCCGATAGACGACTACACGGGCACAAAATTAACCCTTAGCTTCAAAGAATACCATTTTGAAGAACCAAAACTTTCCGAGCAAGAAGCTCGCGAAAACAATACAAGTTACGAAGCCCCACTTAAAGCAACTGTTGTACTTACTAATAAAATCACTGGCGAAATAAAAGAGCATGAAATTTACCTAGGTGACTTCCCCTGGATGACCGAGCGAGGTACTTTTGTGATAAATGGTGCCGAGCGGGTGGTTGTAAGCCAGCTGATTCGTTCCGCTGGCGTTTTCTTTACCAGCGCCTCTACAGCTACTGGCAATGTATATGGCGCCAAGGTTATTCCTGGACGTGGTGCATGGTTAGAGTTCGAGACAGCCGCTAACCGTGCATTGTTCGTAAAGATTGACCGCAAGCGTAAAATCCCAGTTACTACACTCCTCCGCGCCCTCGGGATGAGCGAAACTGCCATGAAAGAAGCCTTCAAGCACGTTGACCAAGGTCCTATTAACTTCTTGCAAACTACTCTAGATAAAGACCCAAGTAAAAGTTCTAGCGAAGCCCTAATCGAAGTATATAGACGACTTCGTCCTGGTGATTTAGCTACAGTTGATAATGCCCGAAGTTTGCTAGAAAACATGTTTTATAATTTCAAACGATTTGATTTTAGCCGAGTTGGACGATACAAAATTAACAAACGCCTAGATTTGGACGTGCCTAACACCGCAGAAAACCGCGTGATGCGCCTAGAAGACCTAGTAGCAATTATTAGCGAAATTATCCGTCTAAATAATACTGGCGAACCTGCCGATGACATCGACAGCCTAGCAAACCGACGCGTAAAGTTGGTTGGTGAGCTTGTACAACGTCAGTTCCGCATCGGCTTGCTTCGTATGGAGCGCAACACCAAAGACCGCATGAGTATGAGCGAAATCGAAACCGTGACTCCTTCGCAGTTGATTAACGCTCGTCCTGTTGTGGCTGCCGTGCGTGAATTCTTTGCGAGTTCACAACTTTCACAGTTTATGGACCAAATTAACCCACTCGCAGAGCTGGCTCACAAACGTCGCCTTAGCTCTATGGGTCCGGGTGGTCTATCGCGTGAGCGTGCTGGTTTTGAGGTGCGTGATGCTCACGCTACTCATTATGGCCGTATTTGCGCCGTAGAAACTCCAGAAGGTGCCAACATTGGGTTGGTGCTTAACTTAGCTAACTATGCTCGTGTTAATGACTATGGATTTATAGAAACTCCTTACCGCAAAGTAATTAATGTTGTAACGCCTAAAGACGCCGTGGGACACATTGCCTCGGCTGACTTAGAAGACGAAAAAGGCAAAGTGATTGTCAAAAAAGACGTCAAAATCACTAAAGCTGACGTCGAAAAATTAGCAAAAATCAAAGGCCGTGTAACCTGGCCTGTTAAAGCCAAAGTTACTGACGAAATCATCTACCTTGGTGCCTCTGATGAAGAAAAAACCGTGATTGCCGGTGCCGGTAATGAAGTAGACGAAAATGGCTACTTCGTTTCTGACCGTGTGAGCGCAAGGTCCCGATTAAACGTGGGTGAGATTGACGCCGACGAGGTAACTCACATGGACGCTGCTAACAATCAAATTATTGGCTCAATCGCCGGACTAGTACCATTTGTAGAACGTGACCGTGTGGACCGTGCCTTGGTGGGTTCTAACCAACAAAAGCAAGCCGTTCCTCTTATCCAACCATTAGCGCCAATTGTTGGGACCGGTCTAGAAGAGGCTGTGGCTATGAACAGTGGCCAGGTGATTTATGCAGAAGATAAAGGAACAGTGCTTCGGGCTAGCGCCGACGAAGTTATTGTCGAATATCCTAAATTAAAGAAAACTTACAAACCAGTACACTACGCCAGAAGTAACGAAGGCACGTGTATCAACCACAAAGTGGTTGTTAACACAGGCGATAAAGTAGCTAAAGGTGATGTACTTATAGAAGGTATGTCAGTAGAAAACGGTGAACTAGCTCTTGGTAAAGACCTAGTTGTGGCCTTCATGCCATGGAATGGCTATAACTTCGAGGACGCCATGGTGCTTTCGCGCCGATTGGTAGAAGACGACACTCTAACTAGCGTACACATTGTGGACTACATGACAGAAGTCCGCGAAACTAAACTAGGACCAGAAATTGTCACTGGTGATATCCCCAATGTTTCAGAAGACGCATTGCGTCACTTGGACGAAAATGGAATTGTGCGCATAGGGGCCGAAGTTCATCCTGGCGATATCCTAGTAGGTAAAATTACTCCTAAAGGTGAGCAAGAACTGTCTAGTGAAGAAAGATTGCTACGTGCTATCTTTGGTGAAAAAGCCAAAGAAGTTCGTGATACTTCACAGCGAATGAGTAATGGTAAGCATGGTAAGGTTGTTGGCGTAAAGATTTTCTCACGCGAAAATGGGCATGAACTAAAAGCTGGTGTGATTATGCAAATCCAGGTCTTTGTAGCCCAAATGCGTAAAGTTGCAGTTGGTGACAAGCTAGCCGGACGCCACGGCAACAAAGGTGTTATTGCCAAGATTTTGCCAGCCGAGGACATGCCATTTATGGAAGACGGAACACCCGTAGATATCATCCTTAACCCAATGGGTGTGCCATCTCGTATGAACTTGGGTCAGCTGTTTGAGGCTCACCTTGGAATGGCCGCTCGTGCCCTAGGCATTCGTGTTGCCGCTCCATCTTTCATGGGAATGTCATCAGTAGGAATCGCCGATATGCTTAAAAAAGCTGGTTTACCAGAAGACGGCAAACAACAACTATATGATGGTCGGACTGGTGAAGCCTTTAAAGAACGAACCGTTGTTGGAAACATGTATATCTTTAAGCTTACTCACATGGTCACCGACAAAATTCACGCTCGTTCAACCGGTCCATATACCATGGTTACACAGCAACCGCTTGGTGGTAAGGCTCAAAACGGTGGACAGCGATTTGGAGAAATGGAGGTGTGGGCGTTAGAAGCTTATGGTGCCAGCAACACCCTTCAGGAAATGCTTACTATTAAATCCGATGACGTTTATGGACGAAGTAAAGCCTATGAGTCTATCATTAAGCAAACAGAGATTGTAGGTCCAAAAGTTCCAGAAAGCTTTAACGTTCTTGTTAAAGAATTACAAGGACTAGGTCTAAAAGTTGACTTAATCCAGAGTGACAAAGTTGTCGATGCCGAAGAAGTTTTGGCAGAAAACATCAAAGACGAAGCATCTCATCAATCTGACGTAGAAGTGCCACAACCTGAAGCTAGTGACGTGGACGTTACAGAAGATGCAGCGGTTGATGAATTTATGACAATCGAGCTTGACGGTGATATTGCGGTAGGCAGCACTACACCCGAGGATGATGATGAACCGGCTCTTACCACAGATGTAACCGAAGAGGAGGAAAAATAATGAGACGCTATAACTCCGGTACAAACATTGCAGATTTTGACGCAGTCCGTTTAGCAGTTGCCAGCCCAACCGACATCCTGGATTGGAGTCACGGCGAGGTAACCAAGCCAGAAACTATCAACTATAGGACACAAAAACCAGAACGTGATGGACTTTTCTGTGAAAGAATATTTGGACCAGTAAAAGACATCAATCCGCACGACGCTAAATATAAAGGTGTTCGCTCACGCGAAGCTGCCGTTGATAAAAACGGCGAGCTTGTAACACGCTCTATAGTACGACGTGAACGCATGGGTCATATCCAGCTTGCTAGCCCAGTGGCTCACATTTGGTTTTTACGTGGTACCCCAAGTGCCGTTGGTCTGCTTTTAGGTATGACTGTAAAAAACCTAGAACGCATTGCTTACTTTGCTAGCTACATTATAAAGAGTGTAAATGTAGAAAAGCGTGACCAAATGTTGCTCGATAAAGAAGCGCAATTTGAAGCAGCCCAGGTTGCTATCAAATCTCGCTATGAAGCAGAAGCTACCAAAGACGAAAAAGTTAATGTAAAAGCTTTGGCAGAATCTCAAACCAAAGAAGTAGAAGAGTTAACAACAGAATTTGAACTAGTAAAAGACCAGCTGAAAAACCTTGAAAAACTACGTTTACTTAGTGAAAACGACTACCGTGACCTACCGGATGACGTCCGTGATTTGATAAAAGTTGGTATGGGTGGAACAGCAATCAAAGAATTGCTAGAAGAAATTGACCTAGCCCAGCTTATTGCTGATTTAGACGCTGAAGCCGAGCAAGCCAAAGGCCAACGACGTAAGAAAATCATGAAACGACTTCGTTTACTAGAAAGTATGTTAAACGCTGGTATTTTGCCATCTAGCATGTGTCTAAGTGTTTTGCCAGTAATTCCTCCAGACCTAAGGCCAATGGTGCAGTTGACTGGTGGACGATTTGCAACTAGCGACCTTAACGACCTTTACCGCCGAGTAATTAACCGAAACAATCGACTAAAGAAGCTAATTGACCTTAACGCACCAGAAGTTATTCGTCGCAATGAACAACGTATGCTTCAAGAAGCTGTTGACGCGCTTATCGACAACAGTTCGGCTCGTTCTGGACGTGCAGTAGCTGCAACAGGCCAGCGACGACGACTAAAATCACTAAGTGACATGCTAAAGGGTAAGCAAGGACGATTCCGTCAGAACTTGCTTGGAAAGCGTGTTGATTATTCTGGTCGTTCAGTAATTGTTGCTGGACCGGAACTAAAGATGTTCCAGTGTGGTCTGCCTAAAATGATGGCTTTAGAACTGTTTAAACCTTTCGTTATGGGTCATTTGATACAACAGGAACTAGCACACAACATCCGTAGCGCAACTCGAATGATTGAAACCGGCGAAATTGCTGTCTGGGACGCTTTGGACGAAGTAATTAAAGAAAAATACGTACTGCTTAACCGTGCACCATCACTTCACCGCCTATCAATTCAGGCCTTCCAGCCAGTTTTGATTGAAGGTAAGGCTATCCAGTTGCACCCGCTAGTATGTAAAGGCTTTAACGCCGACTTTGACGGCGACCAAATGGCTGTCCACTTGCCGTTATCTGACAAGGCTCAAGCTGAGGCTCGAGACATCATGTCAGCTAATAAGAACTTGCTAAAACCTGCCGACGGTACGCCGATTTTACACATTGAACAAGACATCGTACTAGGTTGTTATTATCTAACTTACGAACGTCCGGGTAATAAAACCAAACTAAAGGCCTTTTCTAGCCTAAATGAAGCACTTATGGCTTATGACAATGCTAAGCTTAAACTTCAAGACCCAATAACAATTCAATTTCGCGGCGAAAAATGTACATCTACGCTAGGCCGATTCTTGTTTAACGAGTTGTTCCCAGAAGATTTTGCCTTCCAGGACGATGCTATGACCAAGAAAAAACTAGCTAGCGTTATGTCGGCCATTTATGAAAAATATGGTCAAGAAGTTAGCGCCGAAATCGCCGACGAGCTAAAAAACTTAGGTTTTGAATACGCTACTCGCGCCGGAATTTCACTTGGTATGAGCGACTTTGTAGACATTAAAGACCTTGGGCCAATCTTAGAAAAAGCCGAAGAACGCGCCACAGCGATTAGTGGTCAGTTCGACGAAGGATTCATTACAGAAGAAGAAAGGTATCGCCTAACTATCGAAACTTGGACAGATTCTGATACGGCCGTCCAAAAAGCCCTTGCCAAGCAGTTCGCTGGCGAAGACAACGCTATGTCCATGGCTGTTGTATCTGGTGCTCGTGGTTCTATCGTGCAGGTAAAGCAAGTTATAGGTTCTGTTGGTATCCTTTCTGATGCTACTGGACGTGCCATGGAGCTTCCTATTAAGAGCAACTATCGTGATGGTCTTAGTCCCCTAGAATATTTTACCTCTACTCGTGGACAGCGTAAGGGTCTGATTGACACTGCGCTTAAGACTGCCGACTCTGGTTATCTAACCCGTCGTTTGGTTGACGTTGCGCAGGACGTATTCACGATTGAAGACGAGCTAGAAGACCCCGGATTCCCAATGTACCGGACGGATGCCGGTGAAATCGGTGTGCCTTATGCATCAAGATTACGTGGTCGATATTCTGCAGAAAAAGTAGATGGCTACGTTAAAAAAGGTGAACTCATTAGCACAGAAATGGCTGAAGCCATCGATGCTGATGAAAAAATCGATGTTGTGCGTATTATGAGTGTTCTAAGTTGTAGCTCTGTTCACGGTGTGAATCGTAAGAGTTATGGAGTTGACCCAGCAACAGGCGAGCTAGTTACTGACCATAGTCCAATCGGCGTAATTGCTGCACAGTCTATCGGTGAACCTGGTACTCAGCTAACACTAAAGACCTTCCACTCCGGTGGTGCGGCCGTTGCAGATGACATTACTCAGGGTTTACCGCGTGTTGAAGAGTTGTTCGAAACACGCATTCCAAAAGGTCGTGCTTACCTTGCTGACATTCATGGTGAAGTTAGTGTCTGGGAAGAAGGTGAACACTACGTGATTCAGGTAACTGGCGAAACAATTGAAACAGCCCAACTGACCATCGGCGACCGAATCCCTCGTATAGCCCATG